>DASZFX010000078.1:0-13021 GCA_035939375.1 Roseiarcus sp. | reverse complement strand
CTTGACGCCGGCGCTCTCCTTGTACGAGACGCCATCGGGCGTGGTGACGTCGAAGAGATGAATCTTGCGATAACGGGCGATTTCCTCGCCACGCCGATTGAAGACGACGCTGGTGTTGTGAATTCGGTCCTCGCCTTCGATGTGCTCCATGATCGAGCCGGCATGGATGAAAATCCTATGTTTCAGCGCGAGCGCCTGCGCCATCGCATAGGCCGGCCCGCCCGGCATGGCTTCGGCGTTGGCGAGCTTGTCGGCGCGGCCGCCGCCCGCCCAATCGAATTGCTCGGGCAGCAATATCCAATCGGGCGATTCTTCCGCGACCGCGCGCTCGATCAAAGCTTTGGCGGCGGCGATATTGGCCGCTTTGTCGCTGATCGAATTCATCTGAACGAGCGAGACTTTCATCGACAATCCTCAAAAAGCGTCGTTTCCAATGTCGGGGCGCGCCGGCGCGCCGTCAAGCAAGGGCTCCGGAGGTCTTCCCTGGCTTCGCCTTCATCCGCGGCGGCGAATAATCCTCGGGCTGATCGCCATCGTGGCGACGACGGAGGCGAGCGCGCCAAGAAGGATTTCGACCACGCGGTCAAAAGGCCGCGAGAAGGGATCGCCCGCCGAGGGAACGAGCACGACGACGATCAGGGTCGCGCAAGAAAGCCGCAGATTCGGCTTGATCGCCGTCAGAAGCGCCAACGGCGCGAGAGCGATCCAGAACAGAACCATGCTCGGCGCGCCTCGCGCCGCCGCTTCCAGCACGATAAAGCCGAGCGCCGCGCCGGCAAGCGTGGCGACGCCACGGTCAAGCCCGGCGGCCAAGGTGTTGCTCAATTCGGGCTGCGTCACGACGACCGCGGTGATCAACGACCAGTATACTTCCGGCAAAGCGATCAGCTTCCCGCCGCCGTATGCCAGCGCGCAGGCGCCAATGATCCGAAACGCCTGCCAAAGATGCTCAAGCTTCAGCGATAACCGCGCAAAGGTACGATCGAAGCTCATGTTTCCTGGCTCGACTGCGCCGGCTCGGCGGCGTCCGTTTCGGCGCTAGGCCGCGAATGAGGCAAGAGCGGCAGGGCCGCATCAAAAAAGCCGCAAAGTCCGAGCGCCTCGCGCATGTGCGCCGGCGCCGGCGCCTCGACGACGATGGGCGGCTTCGACTTTGCGATGGGGATTTCAACCCTTCTTGCGTGAAGGCGCAGCGGTGGGTCGCCCTCGCGCTTCGAGCCATAGATCGTGTCGCCGAGGATCGGCCAGCCTCTGGCCGCGCAATGCACGCGCAACTGATGGGTGCGGCCGGTCAGCGGCGCCAGCGCGAGCCAGGCGATCCGCCGCCCGCGCCATTCGCCGCGGCCGAGAGCGCGCCAGCGGGTCTGCGCCGGCGCGCCTTGCGGATCGACCTTCATCCACCAGCCGCGGGTTTCGTCCAGCCTGCCGAGCGGAAGATCGATGAAGCCTTCCGCCTCGTCGGGGCCGCCTTCGACGATCGCCCAATAGGTCTTCGCAATCTTGCCTTGTTTGAAGAGCAGGCCGAGCTTTTCCAGCGCCTTGTGGTGACGGCCGAGCACCAGACAACCGGAGGTCTCGCGATCGAGGCGATGGGCGAGCGCGGGTCTTCGCGGCAGCCCGAAACGCAAAGCGTCGAAATCGTCTTCAAGGCTCGCGCCGCCCTTGGGGCCGCGATGGACGGCGATTCCAGCGGGTTTGTCGATGACCAGCATAAGCCCGTCGCGATAGAGGAGCCGCGCTCTTGTTTCTTCCGGCGTCATGAACCAAAAGCTAGCCGCGCCAGACATAAGCGCAAGGCGGGAACACGAGAGGCCGATGAACTCCAACAATAATGGCGAGGCGAAGCCCGGCCTCTTGCGGCGCGTATTCGGCCGCGCCGAGCCCGCTCCGGCGGCCGCCGCGAAGGAGGCCCCGGGGCAAAAGCGCAATTGGTGGAGCCGACTGACGAGCGGCCTGTCGCGAACGTCCGCGGCGATCGGCCAGGGCATCGCCGATATTTTCTCAAAGCGCAAGCTCGACACCGCCGCGCTCGATGATCTCGAGGACCTGCTGATCCAGGCCGATCTCGGCGTCGCAGCCGCCGCGCGGGTGCGCGAGGCGGTCGGCCGCGGCCGTTACGACAAAGCGATCGAGCCGCAGGAGGTCAAGGCGATCCTCGCCGCCGAGATCACGCGCATTCTGGAACCAGTCGCGCTGCCGCTGCCGATCGAGGCTTCGCAAAAGCCTTTCGTCATCCTGGTCGTCGGCGTCAACGGCTCGGGAAAGACGACGACGATCGGCAAGCTTGCCGCGAAATTCGCCGGCGAAGGACGCAAGGTGACGCTCGCAGCGGGCGATACGTTCCGCGCCGCCGCCATCGAGCAATTGCGCATCTGGGCCGGACGGACGGGCGCCGACATCGTCGCTGGCGTTCAGGGTAGCGATTCCGCCAGCCTCGGCTTCGACGCTTTGACCAAGGCCAAACGGGACGGCGCCGACATCTTGTTGATCGACACCGCCGGCCGCCTGCAAAACCGCGCCGAACTCATGGCCGAACTCGAAAAGCTGATCCGCGTTTTGAAGAAGATCGAGCCGAAAGCGCCGCACGCCACGCTTCTCGTGCTCGACGCCACCGTCGGCCAAAATGCGCTGAGCCAGGTCGAAACATTCAGCAAAGTCGCCGGGATATCCGGCCTCGTCATGACCAAGCTCGACGGCACTGCGCGCGGCGGCATTCTCGTCGCACTCGCCGAGAAATTCGCCCTGCCTGTGCATTTCATCGGCGTCGGCGAAAGCGTCGACGATCTGGAGCCGTTCGAGGCCGGGGACTTCGCCGAAGCGATCGCAGGGGTGGAGAGGTGACGCTTTCGTACTCCTCGAACCAAGCCCGCTTTTGCGTTCAATTTGACCGGATCGCAAACCTGCGCCGGGTTGCTCTCGCGCCTTCTCGAGGCTAGCGTCCGGCGCCAAGCCGCGACAAGAGCCATGCGTCGAGGAGCCGACAATGACGACCCACGTCCACCAATTCCTGTGTCTCAAAGACAATTTCGGCGCGCTCATCCATGATTCGGAGACCGGAGCGACCGCGGCCATCGACGCGCCGGACGCCGACGCGGTGATCGCTGCGGCGATGTCGCAAGGATGGGAGCTGACGGACCTGCTGATCACCCATCACCACGCCGATCACGTTCAAGGCCTCCCCGGGCTCAAGGCCCGCTTTCCGAAAATACGCGTCGCCGGGCCGGCCAAGGAAGCCTCGCGCATCGGCGCGATCGACATCGCCCTTGCCGAGGGCGATTTCGCCCATGTCGGCGACATCGCCGCGAAGGTCATTGAAACGCCCGGCCATACCGCCGGCCATATCGTCTATTGGTTCGAAGAAGACGATGTCGCCTTTTGCGGCGATACGCTGTTTGCGCTTGGTTGCGGCCGGGTGTTCGAGACGCCGCTGGCGGTGATGTGGAACTCTCTCGTCAAACTCGCCAACCTGCCGGGCGAGACCGAGGTCTATTGCGGGCATGAATACACGGAAGCGAATGCGCGGTTCGCTGTAACCATCGAACCGGACAATGCGGCGTTGAAAGATCGAATCGAAGTGATCGCCAAGCTTCGCGCCGCCGGCCGGGCGACTTTGCCGACGACGATCGCCGCCGAACTCGCCTCAAATCCTTTCCTACGCGCCGAAGAGCCGGAGGTTCAAAGCCGCCTTGGCATGAGCGGCGCCGATCCCGCCGCCGTCTTCGCCGAAATCCGCTCGCGCAAAGATCGCTTCTGAATCATCGGCCGCGCGCTCGCAATTTGGTGCGAATTTTACCTTTCGTTAACCGCGGGCTCCCATGCTTGCTCCCTGCCGACGCAGCTGCGCCATGGACCGCTTTTTCGCGAAATCCGGGCTAACGGGAGCGGTCCGAATTGACAAGCCGGGAATTGTCGGTCGCGAGGCGATCGATTCTTCGCAAACCGTTGCTCGAGACGCGCAGCCTCAGCACGACGCCGCGGGCGGAACCCGCCCCCGCCCCTGCTCCGCCGCTTCATCCGATCCAGCCCGAACCGCGCGACATTCTCAACTCGATCGGCGCGGTCATCTATGACTGGGACCTGGTGACCGACCGCATTGTCTGGGGCGCAAACGTCAAGGACGTGCTCGGCGAACTTCCTGAAAGCGCCATCGAGACCGGCGATGCTTTCGCAGATCTTGTGGCGGACAATTCGCAAGCCTCGCGCTTTGACGCGATTCTTCACAGTGGGCGCCAAGCGAGTGAAGAAGGCGCGCCCTACCGCGCGCAATACGGCCTGATCGCGCAAGGGCGCGAACCGATCGCAGTCGAAGATTTCGGCCGCTGGTTCGCCGATGCTTCGGGACGGCCGGCGCGCGCCCATGGCGTCGTGCGGATCATCGCCGATCCGACGGCAAGAGACGGGCGCAGCGAAGCGGCGCGGCGCGATCCGCTGACCGGCGCTTACGGCCGCGGCCGTCTCATCGAGCATATCAACGCGCAGTGCGCCGATCTCACGCGCCGCAGTTCGCAATTCGCGGTGCTGATCGTCGGGATCGATCGTCTCACCGCGCTCAATGAGCGATACGGCTCCGACGTCGCAGATGAAGCGATCGTGACGGTGGCGCGGCGCCTTTATGATTGCGTTCGCACGACCGACGTCGTCGCGCGCTATCTCGGCGGACGTTTCGCTGTCGTGCTCGACGCCTGCGACGCCGAGCAATGCGTTGTTCTCGGCCGCCGCATCCTCCAGTCGACCTCGAAGGCGCCGACCCGCGTCGCCGAGCACGACGTCAAGATTTCGCTGAGGATCGGCGCGGCGCTTGCGCCCAAGCACGGGCGCAGCGCGCAGGCCCTGTTGCAGCGGGCGGAAGAGGCGTACGAACTCGCTTGTCGGAGCGGAGGCGGCGTCACGATTTTCGCGCCCGCTCTCGCCACGCGCAACGCCGAGACGCGCGTCAGTTCGGTCAGCGACGACATCGTCGCGGCGTTGAACGAGCGGCGGGTGGTTCTCGCCTATCAGCCCGTCGCGCCGGCGCTTGCCGATAGGCCCGGCTACTATGAGGCCCTGCTGCGCATCCGGGATGGCGGCGGCGCCTTCGTCGGGCCATCAGCAATCATTCCGATTGCTGAAAGGGTCGGCCTGATTGCGCAGCTCGATCAGCGCGTGCTCGAGATCGCGCTGAAGCGCATGAACGGCGAGCCCGAGTTGCGCCTCGCCGTCAACGTCTCGCCGGCCACCCTGCGCGAGCCCGACTGGATCGTCCACTTCGCAAACGCGCTCGCAGCTCACCCGGGCGCGTCGAAGCGGCTCATTGTCGAAGTCACCGAAAGCCAGGCGATTGCCGATCTTGAGCAAACTTCGCGCTTGTTCGAGGAAATCAGACGCCTTGGCGTCAAAGTGGCGATGGACGATTTCGGCGCCGGACACACGTCCTTCCGCAACTTGCGTCGGCTCGGCGTCGACATCATCAAGATCGACGGCGCTTTCGTCCAAAATATCGCGCGCTCCGCCGACGACCGTTTCTTTGTGCGCACCCTTCTCGAACTCGCGCGCAATCTCGGGGTCGAGACCGTCGCCGAATGGGTCGAGGACGCCGAGGCCGCCCGCATCCTGATCGATTGGGGCGTCGATTATTTGCAAGGCCATCACTTTGGCGAAGCCGCGGCGCTGGAGGCCGCGCCCGCCGCGCCCTCTCTCGCTCGGGCCGCGCGTTAGGCGATCCTTTCACGGCGCCTCGCGCCGCGACAAGCCTCAGCGCTTGGTGGTCAGCGTATCCAGGCGCTTTTGAACGTCCGACAATTGTTTCTTGAGTTCTTCGAAGTCGGAGTTGGCGGCGGGTTTTTCGAGCGCCGGGGCGGCGTTGGTTTGAGGGATCGCGGCGCCGACGAAAGGCGTGAACATCGCCAGCGCCTGCGAAAAGGCGGCGAGGTTCTTGCGCGTCAATTCTTCGATCGCGTCAAAGGACGAATTGCCGAAGGGCGAAACGCCAAAAGCGCGCCGCATCTCTTCGCGAAATTTTTGCTGCTCGCCGGAAAAGCGATCGATCGAGAATTCGAGATAACGCGGCAATAAAGCCTGCACGCTGTCGCCGTAAAAGCGGATCAATTGGCGCAGGAAGGTCGCCGGAAGCAGCGACTGGCCTTCCTTGCCCTCCTGTTCGAAAATGATCTGGGTCAGAACGGAGCGAGTGATGTCGTCACCGGACTTGGCGTCGAACACGACGAAATCTTCGCCGGCCTTCACCATCGCCGCAAGATCGGCCAAGGTCACGTAAGCGCTCGACGCGGTATTATAGAGCCGCCGATTGGCGTATTTCTTGATCGTGGTCGGGGCCGAGGCCGGCGGATTTTGATCGGTCATGTATGGGTTTCCGGTTCACGCGTCGAGCTTGCTGGCCTCCAAACGACGATAGGCGCTTTTCGCCCCCGCCGGAACCCAATTCCGTCACAAAACGCCATGAATCGTCAACCCCGCCGACAATCTGCGCAAATGGTCCCCATTGGCGGCATGCCTGGCCGGCGCAGCGGCCCTTTCGCCGCGGTAAGGCCGATAGTATATGAGCCGGTAGGAAGCGCTCGGACGGATCGGCGAGCGGGAATGTTGTCAGGAGCCATTCATGTCTGAGAGCGATATCGTCATCGTCAGCGCGACCCGAACCGCGGTCGGATCCTTCAACGGAGCCTTTGCAAATACTTCGGCTCATGATCTCGGCGCCGTCGCGGTCAAGGCGGCGATCGAGGGCGCCAAGATCGACGCGGGCGAAGTCGATGAAGTGATCCTCGGTCAGATTTTGCAGGCCGGTCACGGCCAGAATCCCGCCCGCCAGGCGGCGATGAAGGCCGGCGTGCCGCAAGAAAAAACGGCCTTCTCGATCAATCAGGTTTGCGGCAGCGGCCTCAGGGCCGTGGCGTTGGGCGCGCAACAGATCGTCAATGGCGATGCGGCGGTCATCGTCGCCGGCGGCCAGGAATCGATGTCGCTCGCCCAGCACGCCGCGCATCTACGCGCAGGCGTGAAAATGGGCGAGATGAAGCTCATCGACACAATGCTGAAGGACGGTCTGATCGACGCCTTTCAGGGCTATCACATGGGGATAACCGCCGAGAATATCGCCTCCAAATGGCAGATCAGCCGCGAGGATCAGGACCGTTTCGCCGTCGGCTCGCAGAACAAGGCGGAGGCGGCGCAAAAAGCCGGGCGCTTCAAGGACGAGATCACGCCCGTCACGGTGCCTTCGCGCAAGGGCGACATCATCGTCGATCAGGACGAGTTCATCCGCCCCGGCGTCGTTTATGATAACCTCGCCAAGCTGAAGCCGGCCTTTTCGAAGGATGGGACCGTGACTGCGGGCAACGCTTCGGGCATCAACGACGGCGCCGCCGCGCTGGTCCTGATGAGCAGCGCCGACGCCAAGAGGCGGGGCTTGACCCCGCTCGCCCGGATCGCCTCCTGGGCGACCGCAGGCGTTGATCCGGCGATCATGGGCGCCGGCCCTATTCCGGCCTCGCGCAAGGCGCTCGACAAAGCGGGATGGAAGGTCAGGGACCTCGAACTCGTCGAAGCCAACGAGGCTTTCGCGGCCCAGGCTCTTGCGGTCAACAAGGACATGGGCTGGGACCCGGCGATCGTCAATGTGAACGGCGGCGCGATCGCCGTCGGCCATCCGATCGGCGCTTCGGGCGCGCGCATCCTGGTGACGCTGTTGCATGAAATGGGCAGGCGAGGCGCCAAAAAGGGCCTGGCGACATTATGCATCGGCGGCGGCATGGGCATTGCGCTGACGGTCGAGCGCTAGAGCAGAAGGGGCGAGCGCTTCGGCGCCCGCTTTTGTTGAAGCATATCAAACCGGGAGCAGCCTCGCCCGGCGATGAAGAGGGAAAGCGCGCGGCAATGACGCGTGCGGGAAACGGCCCATGCGAGGGGACTGAGAATGGCGAGAGTTGCAGTTGTCACCGGCGGCACGCGCGGCATTGGCGCGGCCATCTCCAAGGCGTTGCACGCCGCGGGCTACAAGGTCGCCGCGACCTATCACGGCAATGACGAGGCGGCGACGAAGTTCAAGGCCGAAAGCGGCGTCCACGTCTACAAATGGGACGTCGCCAATTACGAGGCCTGCGTCGCCGGCCTCGAGCAAGTCGCGAAGGATCTCGGCCCCGTCGACGTGCTTGTGAACAATGCCGGCATCACCCGCGACGCCATGCTGCACAAGATGAAGCCTGAGCAATGGTACGCGGTGGTCAACACCAATCTCAATTCGCTCTTCAACATGTGCCGGCCGGTGATCGAAGGCATGCGCGAGCGCAGTTTTGGACGGATCATCAACATTTCCTCGATCAACGGACAAAAAGGCCAGATGGGCCAGACCAATTATTCGGCAGCCAAGGCGGGCGACATCGGCTTCACCAAGGCGCTTGCCCAGGAGAACGCCGCCAAAGGCGTTACGGTGAACGCGATCTGTCCCGGCTATATCGCGACAGAAATGGTCATGGCGGTGCCGAAGGAGGTGTTGGAGAAATCGATCTTGCCGATGATCCCGGCACGCCGCCTCGGCCAGCCGGAGGAAATCGCGCGCTGCGTCGTGTTTCTCGCTTCCGACGACGCCGGCTTCATGACCGGCTCGACCCTGACCGCCAACGGCGGCCAGTATATGGCCTAACGGTCGGCCTCGGCCGCCTAGGTCTCGACGGCGACCGCCGCCTTGGCGGGTCCGCGCAGCGGCCGCTCCTCCATCAGGAGGAGGAACACGAGACTGACGGCGAGCGCCCCGCCTTGCAAGGCGAAGACGCCGACGAAAGCATCGCCCGCGCGCCGGGCGAGATCGGGATCGAAGGCCGCGCCGGCGTGCGACAGGCCGGCGTCGCTGACGACGCCATGGGCCAGCACGACGGCGCCAAAGGTCGCAACGCCGATCGCGCCGCCGAGCGAACGCAGGAAACCGAGAGTCGCGGTGCCGATGCCGAGATCGCGCGGGTCGACGGCGTTCTGGACCGATACGGTCAGCGTCGGAAAGATCGCGCCGACGCCAACGCCGACAGCGAGCATCAGCGCTTCGATTTGCCAGAAGGCGAGACGACGCGCGAGAAGCGACAGCGCGGCGGAGGCGAGAATCGCGCATATCAGGCCGACCAGCGCCATGCGCTTGTAGTGAACGACGCGCGCCATGTACCGTCCCGTCGTATTGGCGCCGACGACGCTGCCGGCGAGGAGCACGATCAGGCCGGCTCCCGAGGCTGTCGGGGCCATGCCGAGGGCGAATTCAAGATAGATCGGCAGGTAGACGGTGACGCCGACAAAGGCCAGCATCGCGAAGAACATCGACAACGATGCCGAGCCGACCACCTCGTTGCGGAAAACGGCGAACGGAATGAGCGGCTCCTTGGCGCGCGCCATGTCGATGACGAAACCGAGGATCAGAATCGCCACCGCGCCGGCGAGCAGCAATATCGGCGGCGAGGTCCAGGCGTAGTGAACGCCGCCGAGGGTCAGCAGCAGCAGCAAAGCGCTCGTCGCGCCGATGATGAGGACGGCGCCGACGAGATCGAGGCGATGGTCGCGTTTGAACTGCGGCAGAACCTTGAGCGCGCGATTGGTCATGGCGAAGGCCAGCGCGCCGACCGGCAGGTTGATCCAAAAGATCAAGGACCAGTGAAGATGCTGCGCAAAGAACCCGCCGATGATCGGACCGGCGACGCTCGACGTCGCCCAGACAAGCGAGAAATAGACGACATAGCGCGCTCTCTCGCGCGGCGCGGCGATATCGGCGACCACGGTCTGCGCCAGGGCGAGCAAGCCGCCGCCGCCAAGTCCCTGTACCGCCCGTCCTATGATGATCGCCGCCATGCTCGGGGCCAGCGCGCAAATGACCGAGCCCAACAAGAAGATGCCGAGCGACAAGAACAGGGCCGGACGACGGCCATGGATGTCCGAGAATTTGCCATAGAGCGGCGTCACCGCGGTTCCGGTCACAAGATAGGCCGAGATGATCCAGGACAGGAATTCGGAATCGCCGAGCGCGGCGCCCATGATCGGCAGCGCCGGAGCGACAATGGTCTGATCGAGCGCGGCGAGCATCATCGCCATCATCACGCCGATCATGATGCGGCGCTTCTGCCCGTCCGAGAGCCTCTTTGGCTGCGACATGTCCATAGAAGGAAACAAACCTCAAATATCGTCGCACGGAAACAGGCATTCCGCGCGGATCATGGCTGGCGCGAGAAAACGCGATGGGTTGCGGGGCGACTCGAGCGGCGGGCGAGCATTCTGACGCGCTCTCGACGCTGAACAGGCGTCGGGCCTTGATCAGCGGGATTGCGGCGGCGCGGACCTTGGCCGAGCCGGAGCGTCGCGGCAAGGACGAGACGTGCCGCGTCCACTCAATTTCGCGTTACGAAGCCAGCTTTTCGCCTTGCCCCGCCTGCAGTTCGACCAGTTTGACGATATCCCCGACCAGGCGATTGATCGCGAAATCCTTGGGGGTGTAGACCGCCGCCGCGCCCTCCGCCTTGAGCCGGTCGGCGTCGGCGGGCGGGATAATGCCGCCGACGATCACCGGAACATGGCCGAGTCCCGCGGCTTTGAGCCCAGCGATCACCTGTCGCGCCAATTCCAGGTGCGAACCGGAAAGGATGGAGAGGCCGACGCAATCGACACCCCCCTTGGCGCGCTCGACGATTTCGGCGGGCGTCAAACGGATGCCGTCATAAACGACATCCATGCCGGCGTCGGTCGCGCGCACGGCGATTTGTTCGGCGCCGTTGGAGTGACCGTCGAGCCCTGGCTTGCCGATCAGGAACTTGAGCCGGCGGCCGAGCTTCAGCGAGACGCGCTCGACTTCGGCGCGCACTTCGTCGAGATCGGACGCCTGTTGGCGCGCCGCCCGGCTGACCCCCGTCGGCGCGCGATATTCGCCGAAGGCCGCGCGCAAGGACGCGCCCCATTCGCCGGTCGTCACGCCGGCCTTGGCCGCGGCGATCGAGGAATCCATGATGTTGCGCCCGTCCTTCGCCGCCGCGCCCAGGGCCGCGAGCGCTGCGGCGACTGCACCTTCATCGCGCGTCGCTCGCCAGGCCTGGAGCCTGGCGATCTGCTCGGTTTCGACATACGGAGGGATCGTGATGTTCGTTTCCTCGCCCGCAATCAGCGGCGACGGTTCGCTTTCGACATAGCGATTGACGCCGACGACGATTTGCTCGCCGCGCTCGATCGCTTCGAGACGGCGGGTGTTGGATTCGACGAGGCGGCGCTTCATGTAGCCGCTTTCGATCGCGGCGACGGCGCCGCCCATCGCATCGATCGCGGCAAGCTCGGCGCGCGCCTCGCTTTTGAGCGCGGCGACCCTCGCCTCGATCTCGCGGCTGCCCTCGAAGATATCGCCGAACTCCAGGAGGTCGGTCTCGTAGGCCATGATCTGTTGAAGCCGCAGCGACCATTGCTGGTCGAAGGGCCGCGGCAAGCCGAGCGCCTCGTTCCACGCCGGAAGCTGCACCGCCCGCGCGCGGGCGTTGCGGGAGAGAACCACGGCGAGCATCTCGATCAGTATGCGATAGGCGTTGTTCTCCGGCTGTTGTTCGGTGAGGCCGAGCGAATTGACCTGCACGCCGTAGCGAAAACGCCGCTTGAGTGGATCGACGACGCCATAGCGATCCCGCGTGATCTCGTCCCAGAGTTCGACGAAGGCCCGCATCTTGGAGAGTTCGGTGAGGAAGCGCATGCCGGCGTTGACGAAAAAGGACATGCCGCCGACGACATCGGCGAAACCCTTCTCGTCGACCTCGCCGGAAGAGCGCACCATGTCGAGAACCGCAATGGCGGTCGCGAGCGCGTAGCTCATCTCCTCGACCGGCGTCGCGCCCGCCTCCTGCAAATGGTACGAGCAGACGTTCATCGGATTCCACTTCGGCGTCTCGCGCGCCGAGAAGAGAATGAGGTCCTTGGTCAAGCGCAGCGAGGGGCCAGGCGGAAAGACATACGAGCCGCGCGACAAATACTCCTTGATGATGTCGTTCTGCACCGTGCCTTGCAGGCTCGTCCGCGCGGCGCCCTGCTCCTCGGCGACTGCGACATAGAGCGCCATCAGCCACGGGGCCGTGGCGTTGATGGTCATCGAGGTGTTCATCTTGTCGAGCGGAATGCCCGCGAAGAGAGCGCGTATGTCGCCGATGTGTGAAATCGCGACGCCGACCTTGCCGACCTCGCCTTTGGCCAAGGGATGATCGCTGTCATAGCCCGTCTGGGTCGGCAGATCGAAAGCGATGGAGAGGCCGGTTTGTCCCTTGGCGAGATTAGCTCGGTAAAGATTGTTCGACGCAGCGGCCGAGGAATGGCCGGCATAGGTACGGAAGATCCAGGGTTTGTCCCGTTTGACCGGTTCTTGATCCACCGCGCTCCTGCTCCATTCGATCTGGCGGTTTCGCGCCGCACAGCGGAATGGTGCGTAGCACAACGGGGGCGATATCGCCAGTGCGCCAATCGCTTAGAGAGGCGGCGCGGCGCCCAACCCGATGGGTCACGCGAATTTCGCGCCGGCGGGATTGATTTATCGCGGGCGGCGCGCGATGACTCGTGGCGCGGGTGGGTGGCGGCCGCGACATTTCGCGGCGGGACGCGTTCGCGGCGAGCCGGCGGACGAAGGCGCAACGGAGACCAAGGGAGGATACCGACCTTTGGCGGATTCGATGGAATCTGCCGGTGGGAACCCCTCTCTTTGTCAGACGTTGGGCCCTCGTAGGATCGCGCGGGAAATTTCCGCGAATTCGTCACTGAACAGGAGCATGTTTATGGATAAGAAGTTGATGGGGGTGCTGGGGGCGGCTTCGACGCTTTCCCTTTTAACCGGCGGCGCTGTAGCCGCTACGCCAAGCGAGGCGAGAGGGCCGGAACTCACGCCGGCGCAATCTTTCGCCGAATTGCTCGATCCGATTCCCAATGCGCTCGAGACATTGAAGGCGGAAGATCAGAAGGGACGGCCTGCGACTGAAAGCTCGACCGAGAAGGTCGCCCAGTACTACTACCACCATCACCACCATCACCAACAGCACTATTA
>DASZFX010000077.1:0-6789 GCA_035939375.1 Roseiarcus sp. | reverse complement strand
CCTTCAGGCTCGCGATGACGGCGTCGTCGGCGATCTCGCCGGAAAGGCGCACATAATGCGGCGCGAAGCGATGCCCGGCGCGGCTCATCAGGACGCGCCGCCAATGCGAGGGCGTGCCCGATATGTGGGTGACCCCGCGCGCCTCCGCGCGATCAAGAAAATCATCGAGCGGCTCGTTTGGGTCGGTCAGGGTGAGCGAGCCGGCGCCGGCGATGGCGCGCAGCAATATCTGAAGGCCGCCGTAACGTCTGATGTCGTAGAATGTGGCCCAGTTCTGCGGTTCTGTTTGTCCGGAGGCCGCGAAAGCGCCGGTCAGCGTCGCAAGATTGTGCGAGACCAGCTTGGGCGCGCCGGTCGTACCTGAAGTCAGTAGAACCCACTCAGTGGCGTTGCGCCGTTGGGGCGGTGGCGGCGCCGGCCGCAAGGGCAGGGCGCAAGGCGTGGCGTTGGCGACGTCGAGGCCGGCCGGCGGCGGCGACTCGGCGTCGTGAACGACGGCGTCGACCTCCGCCATCATCGCGATTTCGCCGAGAAGCCCTAGATCAAGATCAGGCGGGCAGAGGACAAGCCGGCGCGCCAGGCCGTCGAGTTCGATCAGCGCGGCGGCTGTCCTCAAATGGTTGCTCGCGGCCAACAAGACCGATCGATCCGCAAGCCGGTCGCGAGGGCCGCCAAGGCTGGTGGCGCTCGAGAAATCGGCGAAGCGCAGCGAACGTTCAGCCGTTGCGATGTCTCGGCCCGCTCGTTCGTTTCGCCGCGACAGCTCGATCAGCGACGCCGTTTCAGGCGACGGCGTTTTCATAGAACTTGACGAGTTCGCCGAAAGTCGTCGGAAAGCCAGCCTCCGCGGCCGTGCTGAAAGGGTCGACGCCGAACTCGTCTTCAAGTCGGGCGACCAGAATCGCAAAGCACAGCGAATCGAGTCCGGATTCGAGGAGCGGCAAATCGTCGGCCAGCGGCGCGATGGGTTTGCGCTGCTCGCGGGCCACCCTCTCGATTTGCGAGACAATTGTTAACCTGAGAGACATAAAATGGCCTCAAGACCGCATAGCCGCAATGATCCTAATATCTTGCCGCTACATTGGTTGAACTGTTTGAATTAACGGTAAATTCCGATGACGGCCGGCCGTCCTAAACAAATCAAATGCCGTCAGATCGAAGATCGCGATCGCGATGGCGTCGCCGAACTTCTGTCGCGTGGATTTGCCGCTCGGCCGCGCGGCTATTGGGCCGTCGCGCTCGAACGCATGGCGCGCCGGCCGACGATCGCGGACTATCCAAGATACGGTCATCTCCTCGAGGCCGACGGACGAATTGTCGGCGTCCTGCTGCAACTCTACTGTCGCCGCGGCGAGGGCGATCGCGCGGCAATCTATTGCAATCTGTCGAGCTGGTGCATGGATCGGGAGTTCCGCAGCTTCGCCGTCATGCTCAATTCAGCGGCGACGTCCCGCAAGGAGGTGACCTATCTCAATGTCTCTCCGGCGCCGCATACGCGCGCTGGCATCGAGGCCTTGGGATTTCGCCGCTACTGCGATGGTCAATTCGTCTGCCTGCCCGCCCTGTCGCCGACCCGCCGGCCTGGCCTTAGGATCGTCGCCTTCGCGCCGGGCGGGCCGGAAGTCTCGCTCCTGTCGTCCTATGAGCGCGACATGCTCGAAGCGCATGCGGCGCTCGGCTGCCGGTCGTTGATCGCTGTAGCGGATCGCGAGGCCCATCCTTTCGTTTTCACCAAGCGCAAGGTCATGCGTCGCCTCATCCCTTGCGAGCAGCTTGTCTATTGTCGCGACGTCGCGGATTTCGTCGCATGCGCGGGCGCACTGGGCCGGTATCTGCTGGTCCGCGGCGGCGTGTTCTGCATCGTCGATGCGAACGGACCGCTGCCTGGCTTGGTCGGCCGGTACCTTGCGAACAACGGCCCGAAATATTTCAAAGGCCCTGCCGCCCCAAACCTCGGCGATCTTTCTTTCACCGAACTGACGATCCTGGGTCCCTAGGGCTCGGCGGCTCTCAGAGACTTTGTGGGCAAACGCCGGCTTTGGCCGGCAGTCCGGCGATTCGCTCGGCCATGGCCGTTTTGCGGAATAATCTCGAAATTTGGCGTCAATGCGCCGGAATGGCGCATGGATCGCAAAAAAGGGAGGAGAAATGCGCTATACGCGCCCGGCCGACGCCCTAGTCTACCGGCAGGGAGGTTGCGATGGGACCATTTCCGCACGACGCGCCGGCGGCTCAGATTTCCGAGCACAACCCGGCTGGAACCGACGGCTTCGAATTCGTCGAATATTCTCATCCAGAGCCGCAAAAGCTGCATGCGCTGTTTTATCTCATGGGCTTTTCGCCGGTCGCCCGGCACAAGACCAAGGCGGCGACGCTTTATCGCCAAGGCGACGTCAACTATCTCGTCAACGAGGAGCCCGGCTCGCACGGCGCCAATTTCTCGCAAAAGCACGGGCCTTCAGCGCCTTCGATGGCGTTTCGCGTCGTCGACGCCGCTCACGCTTTCAAGCGCTGCCTCGAACTCGGCGCCGAATCGGTTGATCCGTCGGATGGCGCAACGATCTTGGACGTACCGGCGATCAGGGGAATCGGCGGCAGCTTGATCTACTTTGTCGATCGTTACGGCCAGAAGGGATCGCCCTATGAGGCATCATTCGACTGGCTCGGCAGGAGCGACCCAAAACCGCAGGGCGTGGGCCTCTTCTATCTCGATCACCTGACCCATAATGTTCGCCGCGGGCGCATGGATGTGTGGACCGAGTTCTACGCGCGGCTCTTCAATTTCCGGCAAATCCGCTATTTCGACATTTCCGGCAAGCTGACAGGTCTTCATTCGCGGGCCCTGACCAGCCCCGACGGCAAGATTCGCATTCCGATCAATGAATCGGCCGACGAAAAGAGTCAGATCGAGGAATATCTTCACGCCTATAACGGCGAGGGCATCCAACATATCGCCTGCGGCTGCCGCGACATCTATGCGACCATCGAACGCCTGCGCGCCGATGGGCTGGCGTTCATGCCGCCGCCGCCGGCGACCTACTTTGAAATGATCGAGGCGCGCTTGCCGCGCCATGGCGAGGACCTCGCTCGGCTCGAAAGGGATGGGATTCTGATCGACGGCGAGGGCGTCGTCGAAGGCGAGGAGACCAAGGTTCTGTTGCAAATCTTCTCGTCCAACGCGATCGGCCCGATTTTCTTCGAGTTCATCCAGCGCAAGGGCGACGACGGATTCGGCGAAGGAAATTTCCGCGCCTTGTTCGAATCGATCGAGCGCGATCAGATCAGGCGCGGGGTTCTGACTGCGGCCGAGTGACGGCGAGGTCCGCCGAGCTGTGGCGCCGCGGCCCCCCAGCTCAACACATCCAAGACGGCGTGGGTCGCAACGCCCATCTCATTGACGCCATGGCGGCGATCATGCGCGTGGCCAAACAAACAACGAGAAAATCCGCCGCGGACAACGCCTCACATGTCGTAGAGCTGCGCCCCCCGCTTGACATCGCCCCGCTGCGCCGAATAGCAGCGGCGTCATGACCGATGCTCCTGCAGCAACGGGCGCGCCGCTTATCGACGGGCTGAGACGCCTGGTGGATCGCTACGACGTCGCGCTGTGCGACGTCTGGGGCGTGGTCCATGACGGACGGCGCTCCTTTCCAGCGGCCTCCGATGCGTTGACGCAATTTCGCGCCGGGGGCGGAACGGTCGTTCTCATCACCAATGCGCCGCGCCCGAACGGTCCGATCCGCGAGCAGCTCGGCCATCTGCTTGTGCCGCGGGAGGCCTATGACGCGGTCGTGACTTCTGGCGATGTGACGATCGAGCTCATTCGCGCGCGGGGCAGGGCGCCGCTCCATCACATCGGGCCGGCGCGCGATCTCAGCCTTTTCGAAACGCTCGCCGGCGAAGCGCCGCCGCGAACCTCGCTTTCAGAGGCGGCCTATGTCCTTTGTACCGGCCTTTTCGACGACACCCGCGAGACGCCGGCGGATTACGACGAAACGCTCGCAACCATGCTGGCCCGCAAGACGCCGATGATCTGCGCCAATCCGGATCTCGTCATCCACCGCGGCCAGGACCTTATCTATTGCGCCGGCGCGCTCGCCGAGCGCTATGTCGAAAGGGGCGGGGAGGCGATCTACGCCGGCAAGCCCTATGGGCCGATCTATAAGCAAGCGCTGGCCCGCGCGGGCGATGCGCGCAAAGCCGCGATCGACAACAGACGCGTGGTCGCGATCGGCGATGCGATGCGCACCGACGTCGCCGGCGCGCTTTCGCAAGGGCTCGACGCGCTCTTCGTCGCTTCAGGCATTCATCGCGACGAGATCGGCGGGGCGAGCGCGATCGATGCGGCGGCTTTCGAGCAATTCGCCGCGCGCCACGGCCTTCGGCCGACCGCGATCATCGAGGAACTCGTCTGGTGAGCGACCCTGCAATGAGCGTCGGGCCGTTTCAGACCTATTGCTTCGAGGACCTTCGCCTCGGCATGCGCGAAACACATGTGAAGACGGTCAGCAACGAAGATGTGATCGGCTTTGCTGAGCTTTCCGGCGACCGCAATCCGATCCACCTTTCCGAGCATTTCGCCCGCAAGACCCGCTTTGGCGGGCGCATCGTCCATGGGCTCTATACCGCGAGTCTCATTTCCGCCGTCATCGGCACGCGGCTGCCTGGGCCAGGGGCGGTCTATATTTCGCAGACGCTCAATTTCCTCGGGCCCGTCAAAATCGGCGACGTCGTCGCGATCAGCGTCGAGGTGATCGAACTCATCGAGAAGGGCCGGCGCGCGCGGCTTAAGTGCGAATGCGCTGTCAAGGGCAAGGTCGTGCTCGACGGCGAGGGTCTCCTCAGCGTGCCAGGGCGCGCCGGGCTTCGCCCGGCCTCCAGGCTTTCGCCTTGACCGCAAAACGGACGCGCGGCAGTTTCCCGCCGCCTTCGAACCCGCCCGAGCCCTCAAGCTGACGGAAGCTTCGTGTCGCCTCAGAGCGCCGACAATTTCATCACCGCGATGGACCCGCGGGAAGCCCCGCAAGGGCTTGAAAACGGCGTCTATGCGATTGGCAATTTCGACGGCGCGCATCTTGGCCATGCCGCCGTCATCGCCCGCACGCGCAGCCTCGCCGCCGAGCTTGGCGCGCCCTCGGCGGCGCTCACTTTCGAGCCTCATCCGGCTGATTTTTTCGCCGGTCGGTCGGTCGTCTTCCGCTTGACGCCGCCCACGCTCAAGACAGGAGCGTTGAAAGAGCTTGGCCTTGACGGGGTGGTGACGCTGACCTTCAACGCCGCGCTCGCCGCGCTCACGGCCGAGGAATTCGTCGCCAAAATCCTTGTCGAACGCCTGCGCGTCCGCGCCGTCGTCATCGGCTGGGACTTTCACTTCGGCAAGGGCCGCGGCGGTTCGCCGGCCTTCCTGGTCGAGGCCGGCGCGCGCCATCGCTTTCGCGTCGAGGTCATCGAAAAGGTCGAGGCGGGCGCTTCCGGGACGCCGGCGATTTCGTCGAGCGCGATCCGGCGCGCGCTGGAGGCGGGCGATGTCGAAACGGCGGCGCGATTGCTCGGCCGCCCCTATGCGGTCGAGGGCGAGGTCGTCGCCGGGCGCAGGCTCGGCCGGATCCTGGGCGTCCCAACCGCCAATATCGCGCTTGCCCCGGCAAATCGCCTCGCCCATGGCGTTTATGCGGTGCGGGCGAAGGTGGGCGCCGAGCGTTTCGACGGGGTCGCCAGTTTCGGCACAAGGCCAACGGTCGATGACGGCGCGCCGCTGCTCGAAGTCTTTCTGTTCGACTTTTCCGGCGATCTCTATGGCACGACGATGAAGGTCGCGTTCCAAGCCTATCTGCGTCCGGAACTGAAGTTCGACAGCCTCGCGGCCCTGAAGACGCAGATGGAAAAGGATGCGGCTGAGGCGCGGAGGCTGCTCGGCCGCACCGTCTCGGCATAACCTTGATTGGCGCTTTCGCCCAAAAACGCTTAAACGACGCGGCGTCCGGCCGGCCAGGCCGCCCGGAGAGGTCCGCCCGGAAAGGCCCCGAGACTCCCTAAGCCCGAGACCCCTTGAGCTGATGAACGAGACCAGCGCCAAAGACTATTCGCAGACCCTCTTTCTGCCCAAGACCGATTTCCCGATGCGGGCCGGTCTGCCGCAGAAGGAGCCGGAGATTCTTGCGCGCTGGGCGCGCGAGGACCTCTATGGGGCCTTGCGCGCCAGCGCCAAGGGCCGCGACAAATTCGTGCTGCACGACGGGCCGCCCTACGCCAACGGCAATATCCATATCGGCCACGCGCTCAACAAAATCCTCAAAGACATGGTCGTGCGCTCGCAGCAGATGGCGGGCAAGGATTCCAACTACGTGCCCGGTTGGGACTGCCACGGCCTGCCGATCGAATGGAAGGTCGAGGAGGAGCATTATCGCGCCAGGGGCAAGGTGAAGCCGGATTTCTCCGACCCGGACGCGATCGTCGCCTTCCGCAAGGAATGCCGCGCCTATGCCGAACATTGGATTTCCGTACAGCGCGAGGAGTTCAAGCGCCTCGGCGTCGTTGGCGATTGGGATCATCCGTACCTGACGATGAGCTACCCGGCCGAAGCGCAGATTGCGCGGGAGATCTTCAAATTCGTCAAGAACGGGCTGTTCTATCACGGCTCCAAGCCGGTGATGTGGAGCGTCGTCGAGAAGACGGCGCTGGCGGAAGCGGAAGTCGAATACGAGGATTACGTCAGCGATCAGGTGTGGGTGAAGTTCCCGATCCGACGGTCGGTCGCTGAAACGTCGCAACTGAATCGCAGACTTACTG
>DASZFX010000076.1:0-8352 GCA_035939375.1 Roseiarcus sp. | reverse complement strand
GCTGGGGAACTTGAAAACTTCCCTCTCGATGATTGTCCCGTCCTCGCCCTCGAATTTCAGCGTCAGGCGGCCCTTGCCGGGAACCTTGAAGTCGGTCGCGCGATATTGGTCGCCATAGGCGTGGCGGCCGATGACGATCGGCTTCGTCCAGCTCGGCACGAGGCGCGGGACGTTCTTGCAGATGATCGGTTCGCGGAAGATGACCCCGCCGAGAATATTGCGGATCGTGCCGTTGGGGCTCTTCCACATTTCCTTGAGATTGAATTCCTTGACGCGCGCTTCGTCCGGCGTGATCGTCGCGCATTTGATGCCGACGCCATAGATCTTGATCGCCTCGGCCGCCTCGATCGTCACCTTGTCATTCGTGGCGTCGCGATGTTCGACGCTGAGGTCGAAATATTTGAGATCGATGTCGAGGTAGGGATGGATCAGTTTTTCGCGGATCAGGGCCCAGATGATCCTCGTCATCTCGTCGCCGTCGAGTTCGACAACCGGATTCTTGACCTTGATCTTTTCCATGGAGGTTTCGCCCCTTTGGCGTCGTGCGAAGCGCTTGGCGCGCTATAGCATCGGCGGAGGGCGACGCAAAGCCGGCCAGGGTGGTTCGTTGACGGCGCCGCTCGACGCGCGTTAGCCTTGCGTCATCGGCGTGCAAACGGTTGTCAGGGGGCTGCCCTATGAACTTCATCATCTGGTTGATTGTCGGCGGCGTCGCCGGCTGGCTCGCTGGTCAATTGATGAGAGGCGCGGGCTTCGGCCTGATCGGCAATATCGTGTTGGGGGTCATCGGCTCGTTTGTCGCCGGCTTCCTGCTGCCGCGGATCGGCGTCGTCGTCGGCGGCGGGATCATCGCTCAAATCATTGACGCCGCGATCGGCGCGATCATCGTTCTGGCTGTCGCCTCGTTCGTGCGCAGCAGGTGAGCGAGCCGCGCCGTCTTATCGGCGAGGCTTCGAACCTCGGTCAGTAGCCGACGGTGAAGCGCCGGCGCGAATGGGCCGGCTTCTCCAGTTCGTCGACAAAAGCGATTGCATAGTCTTCGGCCGAGATGTTGCTGCCCTTATCATGGGTCAGCAGCCGGTCGCCGCCGAGTCGGAATTTGCCGGTCCGTTCGCCCGGCGCAATGACGGCGGACGGCGACAGAAAGGTCTAATCGAGCGCCGTCTCGGCCCGCAACAAATCGAGAAAATCGCCGCCGGCCTTGGCCTCGGTCTTGTGCATGGCGGGAAATTCCGGCGTATCGAAGAGTTTCTTGCCGGGCGCGACTTCGAGGCTGCCGGCGCCGCCGACCGCAAGATAGCGCTTGACGCCGGAAGCCTTGGCCGCGCCGATCAATTTGGCGGGATCGCTTTGGGCGAAGCGCACGGCGCTGATCGTCGCGTCGTGCCCTTTGAGAAGCGCGGCGAGGCCCTTCTCGTCGAGCACGTCGCCTTTATGAGGCTGAACCTTCGGCAAAGCGGGAACCTTCTCGGGATGGCGCACGATGGCCGTGACCTCGTGGCCGCGGCGGCTGAGTTCGGCGAGCAGGCGCGAGCCGATCATGCCGGTGGCGCCGATAAGCGCGACTTTCATATTATTCTCCGTCTCTAAGTATGGAATTGATACCAGATGTCAGGCCTGTCGCAGAAGATGTTGTCGCAGACCCTGAAGAGCCTCGATCGCGACGGGCTGGTTCACCGTTGCGCCTTTGCGACCGTGCCGGTGAACGTCGAATATTCGATCGCGCCTTTGAGGCGCACGCTCGGCGCGACGCTCGATGCGCTGCGTCTCTGGGCGGAGACCCACGTCAACGACGTACTGGCGGCGCGAAAGCACTATGACGCGCGGGCGGCGTGAGGGAAGCCTCAGCGGTTGAGGATGTTTCCGCTCGGAATATTGGCGGGCGGCACCGGTGTATCGGTCGGGAAGAATCTTTGCGAGGGCGCGCGTCGCGTCGCGGGCTGGCTTGGCTGCTGCGCCGTCGCGTTGGGGTCGAGCACGCCTGGTTGCGGCGAAGCGGCGTCGCCCGGCTTTGCGACTTTGCGCTTCTTCGGCGGCTGAGCCGTTGCGCCGGACGGCGTATTCGGGGAAGACGCGTCCGGCGGCTGAGCGTCGGGCAATTCAGCCTCCTCCGGCGGCGTATGGATGATGTCCACGCCGCCTTTGCAGTCAGTCAGCCAGATGTCGTAGACCGGGTGCTCGATGCCATGCAGGCCGGGGCTCGCGGCGAACATCCAGCCGGAGAAAATGCGTTTGAAATCGTTGTTTTCGCCGATCTCGTCGACCTCGGCGAAGACGTCCGTCTGCGGCGCTTCCGTCAGCGGACGCGTATAGCAAACGCGCGGCGTGATCTGCAGCGATCCGAATTGCACCGTCTCGTCGATCGCGACTTCAAAGGAAATGATGCGCCCGGTGATCTTGTCGAGGCCGGCGAAGACGGCGGTGGGATTTTTGATCTTGTCGGCGGCAGCGGGGCCGGCGGCGAGCGCGCAGCAAAGGCCAGCGCCCAACAGGGCGCGGCGCATTCCAAAGTCCTTCATCGGTCCCTTAAACTTCGCCAAAATCGCCGCCCATGGCGCCGCTAGCAAAGCGCCACAGAAGGAAGGCGCAATAAAGGACGCTTTGCATTTTCTAAAGCTTCAGCCGCCGGGCGACCAGGCTTCGTAGTCGCCGCCGGTCGGCTGGCGCGGCTCGTTTTTCATCGTCGAGCCCGACGGCCGATAGGCGTGGGGCGTGCCGGTGAGATTGGGTTGATGGGGAAGCTCCCACTCGCGCGGCTTGTAATCTTCCTTGGTCGGGGGAATGTCGACGGTGTGATGAAGCCAGCCGTTCCAGCCGGGCGGCGTCGCCGAAGCTTCGGATTGGCCGTTATAGATGACCCAGCGCCGCTCTATCCCCAGCGCTGGATCCTTCGCCCCGCCGCGCGAACGATAATAGGCGTTGCCGAAATCGTCATGGCCGACGAGCTCGCCGGAGCGACGCGTATAGAAGAGCGTGTTGAGCGTCGCGCCGCTCCACCAGGTGAAGAATCTCAAGAAGAAATCTTTCATCGCATCCGCCCGGCCGCGTCGCGGGCTCAAAGGCCCGTCGCGGCCTATATGGCTTGGCGCGACGCCCACTGTCCAGCCCGGGATGAACCCGCAAGCGTCAAGCGCCGGGGCTTTGCGAAATTGCCGCTTGCGGAGGTCCGCCGACTCGGTCGATGCTGTCAATACGGGTGGGCTGTTAATGCGAAATTATCCAAGATGTTCACAATATGTTGTGGTTTAAGCCGAGTTCTCCCACTAGTGCTTGACGGCGTCGTCACAAAAGCGTAGTCTTCAAAACCATCAGCGAGCCGCCAAAACGGCCTCTCCGAAATCCGCGAAAAGACCTCGAATTCTGAGGCGAAGCGGCTTCGGAAAGTCCTCTTGGACGGCTCCGCTGCGCGCCCTTAAGCGCTGAACCGAGTTGGGGGGTCGGCGCTGCAAGCGCGTCGTCTGTGAGAGGCGTCGCGCGCGTTGAGCCTGGGTCCTTGAACAGGTCCAGGCCCATTTGACAGTCGAAAAGAAACGGGGCCGCCAAGCGGCCAAAGCGGATTTGCGTCCGCTTAAATCGGGGACAAGAACATGCGGATTGAACGGCGATACACCAAGGCTGATGTTTCTCCTTACGCCTTGATCGAATTCCAGAGAACCAAGAGCGAGATCCGCAATCCGGACGGGTCCGTCGTCTTCTCCGCGCCCAATATCGAGGTTCCGGCCGATTGGAGCCAGGTCGCCGCCGACGTGCTGGCGCAGAAATATTTCCGCAAGGCCGGCGTGCCGGCGCGGCTCAAGCGCGTCGAGGAAAATTCCGTTCCCGCTTTTCTGTGGCGCTCGATCCCCGATGAGGCGGCGCTCGAAGCCCTGCCCAAGGCCGAGCGGTTCGGCGGCGAGACGTCCGCGCGCCAAGTCTTCGATCGGCTCGCCGGCGCTTGGACCTATTGGGGCTGGAGGGGCGGCTATTTCGATTCAGAGGAAGACGCCCGCGCGTTCTTCGATGAAATGCGCTTCATGCTGGCCGGTCAGATGGCGGCGCCCAATTCGCCGCAATGGTTCAACACCGGCTTGCATTGGGCCTATGGCGTCGATGGGCCGGGGCAGGGCCACTACTACGTCGACTTCGAAACCGGCAAGCTGACGAAATCCAAATCCGCCTACGAACATCCGCAGCCGCACGCCTGCTTCATCCAGTCGATCGCCGACGATCTCGTCAATGACGGCGGCATCATGGACCTTTGGGTGCGCGAGGCGCGCCTGTTCAAATACGGCTCGGGCACGGGCTCGAATTTCTCTCTCTTACGCGGCGAGAACGAGAAACTCTCGGGCGGGGGAAAATCGTCGGGATTGATGTCGTTCTTGAAGATCGGCGATCGCGCCGCCGGCGCGATCAAGTCGGGCGGCACGACGCGGCGGGCGGCCAAAATGGTCGTCGTCGATATCGACCACCCCGACATCGAGGCTTTCATCGACTGGAAAGTGAAAGAGGAGCAGAAAGTCGCCGCGCTCGTTACCGGCTCGAAAATCGTCAAGAAACGCCTCAAGGCGATTCTCAAGGCCTGCGTCAATTGCGAGGGTCCGGGCGATGATTGCTTCAACATCGAGAGGAACCCGGCGCTGAAGCGCGAGGTCAAGGCGGCGCGCCGCGACGAAGTGCCGGATAATCTGATCAAGCGGGTGATCCAATTCGCCCGCCAGGGCTATCGCGATATCGAATTCGACACTTACGACACCGATTGGGATTCGGAAGCCTATCTGACGGTCTCCGGTCAGAATTCGAACAATTCGGTGCGCGTCACCGACGAATTCCTGCATGCGGTCGAGAACGACGAAATCTGGCCGCTGACGCGCAGGCTCGACGGCAAGGTTCATAAGACGCCGAAAGCGCGCGAACTCTGGGAGAAGATCGGCTATGCCGCCTGGGCCTCCGCCGATCCGGGCTTGCAGTTTCACACCACGATCAACGATTGGCACACCTGTCCGGCTTCCGGGCCGATCCGGGCCTCCAATCCCTGCTCGGAATATATGTTCCTCGACGATACGGCCTGCAACCTGGCTTCGCTGAACCTGCTTCAGTTCCTCGATCGGGAGACGAAGACCTTCGATGTCGGGTCATACGAACACGCCGTCCGGCTGTGGACGATAGTGCTCGAGATTTCGGTCACCATGGCGCAGTTTCCCTCCAAGGAAATCGCGCGGCTTTCGTACGAATACCGTACCCTCGGCCTCGGCTACGCCAATATCGGCGGATTGTTGATGTCCTGCGGCATCCCCTATGATTCGGAGGAGGCGCGGGCGATCTGCGGCGCGCTATCGGCGATCATGACCGGCGGCGCCTATGCCGCTTCCGCCGAGATGGCGGCCAAGCTCGGCGCTTTCACCGGCCATAAGGCGAATGCCGCCCATATGCTGCGGGTGATCCGCAACCACGCCCGCGCGGCGGAGGGCGAGGCGGCGGGCTATGAAAGCCTGTCCGTCGCGCCGACGCCGCTCGATCATGCTTCGCTCGCAAAAGCCGGTCCGGTCTGGAGCGGCCTGTCGGACGCCTCGCGCCGCGTCTGGCGCGATGCGCTGAGCCTTGGCGAGAAATACGGCTATCGCAATGCGCAGGTCTCGGTCGTTGCGCCGACCGGCACGATCGGCCTGGTCATGGATTGCGACACGACCGGCATCGAGCCCGATTTCGCGCTGGTGAAGTTCAAGAAGCTCGCCGGCGGCGGCTATTTCAAAATCATCAACCGCGCCGTGCCGGAAGCCTTGCGCACGCTCGGCTATGGCGAAGCGGCGATCGGCGAGATCGAAGCTTACGCGGTCGGTCATGGCTCGCTCGGCCAGGCGCCTTCGATCAACCACGCGACGCTGAAGGCCAAGGGCTTCGACGAAAAGACGCTGGCGACGGTCGAGGCCGCGCTCGCGGCCGCCTTCGACATCCGCTTCGTCTTCAACAAATGGACGCTCGGCGCGGAATTCCTGACCGGGACGCTGAAAGTTCCGGCCGAGAAGCTCGACGAGCCGTCCTTCGATCTTCTCTCCTTCCTCGGCTTCTCGCGGCAAGAGATCGACGCGGCCAATATCCATGTCTGCGGCGCAATGACGCTGGAAGGCGCGCCCCATTTGAGACAAGAGCACTATCCGGTCTTCGATTGCGCCAATCCGTGCGGGCGCACCGGCAAGCGCTATCTCTCGGTCGAGAGCCATATTCGCATGATGGCTGCGGCGCAGCCCTTCATCACCGGCGCGATCTCGAAGACGATCAACATGCCCAACGAGGCGAGCGTCGAAGACTGCCAGGAGGCCTATATGCTGTCCTGGCGGCTCGGTCTCAAAGCCAATGCGCTCTATCGCGACGGCTCGAAATTGTCGCAGCCGCTCAATTCGCAGCTCATCGAGAGCGACGATGACGACGAGATCGAAGCGGTGGAGGCGATCGTCGCCGCCAATACGCCGGCCCGGGCCGCACAGGTCGCCGAGAGGATCGTCGAGCGGATCATCGAACGGGTCGAGCGCAAGCGCGAACGCGAACGCCTGCCCAACCGCCGCAAGAGCTATATCCAGAAGGCGACGGTCGGCGGCCACAAGGTCTATCTGCACACCGGCGAATATTCCGACGGGCGGTTGGGCGAAATCTTCATCGACATGCATAAGGAAGGCGCCGCCTTCCGCTCGCTGATGAACAATTTCGCCATCGCCATCTCGCTCGGCCTGCAATATGGCGTGCCGCTGGAAGAATACGTGGAGGCCTTCACTTTCACCCGCTTCGAACCGGCAGGCCTCGTCCAGGGCAATGACGCGATCAAGAACGCGACGTCGATCCTCGATTACGTGTTCCGCGAACTCGCCATCTCGTATCTCGGCCGCAACGATCTCGCCCATGTGAGCCCTGAGGACCTCGCCCACGACGCGCTCGGCGAAGGCGTCGATCAGGGCAAGGCGCCGGCCGCGGAGGCGACGCCGTCCTCGGTGATCTCCAAGGGTTTGTTGCGCTCCAAGGCGCCCGAACGGCTGATGTTGGTGCAGGGCGGAGCAGGGGACGACTTCTCCGGGTCGGGCCGCGCCGGCGGCGGCGCGCATGGCTACGCCAGTCACGGCGCGACCGCGCTGAAGGGCGATCTATCGTCCTATGAAGATGAAAGCCCCGCCGGCGTCGCCTTCTCCGCACCCGAAGCCGCCGCCGCGGAGAAGCGCGCCGAGGCGCGGATGAAGGGGTACGTGGGAGAAGCGTGCCCAGAATGTGGGAATTTCACGATGGTGCGGAATGGGACGTGCTTGAAGTGCGAGACCTGCGGGGGGACGACGGGGTGTTCGTGAGCCTCTGCGCCATAAGGTGAGCCGTCATGCCGACGGTATTTCGGCGCGACGGCTATAGATTTTTCTTCTTTTCGAACGAAGGAGAACCGAAAGAGCCCGTTCATGTTCACGTGCGTCGCGGCGGCGATGAGGCAAAACTCTGTCTTGAGCCAAATGTTGCAGTGGCTGACAGTTTCGGGTTCAATGCGGCGGAGTTAAATGCGCTGTTGAAGTTGGCGCAACGAGAGCTGGCTCAAATCAGAAGAGCGTGGAATGAGCATTTTGGCCACCAGCGTCAAATTTGACGACCATACAATGTGGGTCGACTTGTCCGATGGCCGGACGATCGGCGTGCCCTATGCATGGTTCCCCCGCCTGCTCAATGCAAACAAAGCTCAGCGAGAGAATGTTGAAATCGGCCGTTTCGGCCTGCATTGGGCCGATCTCGATGAGGACGTTTCGATCGCCGGCCTGCTGGCGGGACGGGGGGACCGAACCGTGGGCGCGAGGGCGGTCAAGGCGACAATGGCGCGAGCGAGGCAGCCGTCCGTGAAGCGCACGAAACGGGCGTGAGAAACCCACCGCTCAAACCGTCCAGCAAGTACTAAGTACACTGTCGCTGCAATCGCGTGGTCGCCTCAACGGCCCGGCAGCATCCGCGCCAGCACGGCGTCGCGCTTGACAAAGTGGTGGTAGAGCGCGGCGCCCGCGTGGAGCGCGACGATCGCGCCGACCAGGAGGCCGCCGTAGAGGTGCCAGACGAATATCCGGTCGGACAGCGCGACGTCTTTGGCGAGCAAGGTCGGAAAGCGGAAGAAGCCGAAGATGCTGACGGGATCGCCATAGGCGTTGGTCGCGAGCCAGCCGAGCACGGGCACGATGAAAAGCAAGGCGTAAAGCGCATATTGCGCGGCGAGCGAGGCGCGCCGCTCGAAGGGCGACAGGGTTTCGTCGGGCGCCGGCGCGCGGAAGATCAGGCGCCGCGCGAGTCTTGCGACCATGACGATCAGAATCAGCGCGCAGACGGCCTCGTGCAGATTGTAGAGACGCTCCCGCAACGGCCCTT
>DASZFX010000075.1:0-3053 GCA_035939375.1 Roseiarcus sp. | reverse complement strand
ATGCCGCTCGTCGCCAAGCGATTGCGCCACTAGCGCGCCCGCCATCATCGCCAGCGACAGGCGAGTCGCAAATCGCAGCACCGGCGAATCGGGTTTGAGATGCGGAGCAAGCGCGCTCGGTCCGTAGTTCCGCTTCGGGATGAATGCGGCAAGATCGACGTCGCCGATCGCGGCCTTCGCCGTCACGTCGTTTGACAGCGACCGTTCGAGGCGTCGGATGTGACCGAGCGACCGAACGAGCCGCCACGCCGCGGCGTCGAGCGCTTCGCGCGCTTTTGCATCCATTGCATTCGCTTCGACTCGCGCGGCTTCGTTCCTGAGCGCGTCGATCGCGAACTGATGGTCTGGCGGCAACGTGGGGCGGCCGGTGGTCAGGAGTTCTATGCTCAAGTGCTGGAGATCATGCGCCCCGATCCGCAATGCGTCGCCGATCCGCGCCAGCACCGCCGCCGCTCCAGGCGTCTTTCGGATAAGTTCGACATCGCATTGCGCGGCGACGAGAGCATCGAGCGCGTCAAGCAAGATGCCGATCGAGGCCGCGAGCCGCATCCGCTCTCCCGCCCGGCCGGATCGCTCGAGCAAAAGCGAGCGCGCCGATTGCAACTGCTCGGACAGCGCCGACTGCTGGCGGATCGTCGCTCCATAGGCCGCCGCCAAATCCTGGTCGGGATCGAAGATGCTGGCGACCGCGCGCAAGTAGATGGAGAACTCGCGGATCGTTTCGCTCGCAACCATACGGCGAGCGCTGGCGTCGGTGAAAATCGTCGCCACGAGCGCAATGACGATATAGGCGACGCCGCCGCCCGCGAGCAGCAACTCTGTCCGAACCGCGGCCGGATAAGATTCGCGAGGGAATCCCAGAATGAAGACCATCGGGATGACCACCTGCATCCCCACCGCCACCGCCCATCGCCCGAGCCCGGTGACCAGACCGCCAACGAAGCTGATGATCCCGATCATGATGAGCGCGGTAAGCGGCCACGGCAGCGCGACCTGGATCGCGATTGTCGAGAGCATCGCCAGCGCGAAGCCGAAGACGAGCGTCCGCGCTTTCTCGCGCCAGGGCGCCGGAAGATCGGAGATGCTGGCCGATATGGCGCCAAGCGTCGCCGGCTGACCCGCCGTGAAACCGAAAATCTTCGCAGCGACGAGCGCGACCACGACCACGCCGGCGCCGACGCTTACGCCGTTGATGATGTGCTGACCGACAAAAAGCCGCAGGAGATTAGGAGGACGCGGCCAGCGAGGCATTGGGCCCGATAAAGTTCTAAGCGGGCGTTGCGGTCTCTTTCAACGACTGGACCGCGCGCGCCGCGACCGCATTGAGGCCGGGATGGCCTTCATCGGCGAAAGCTATGATCTCGCGAATCATCTTTGGCGTCCAGTATAGGCGCAAATGCGAGGCAGCGCCCGCGGTCGCTTCCTGCTCGGGCATGGAGGCGTAGAAATCGCCAATCTGATTGGCCATGCGCACAAGTCTGTCGAGCTTGCCGGTGGTCAAGCCGCCAACCCTCCGCTTGCTTCGTCCTTCCCTCCGTCGAAGCACAACGCCTGATCGCGGCGCGCGACAGCAATTAGGCGAACGCCGAAACGCCGAGCGCGCTCCAACGCGAGCGAGGTCGGCGCAGACACCGAGACCAGTGTGCTGGCGCCAAAAATCGCCGCCTTCGCCACCATTTCGAACGAGCAGCGGCTCGTAATGACAAAAAACCCGCTGTCCGGCGGGACGCCGGCGCGAGCGAGCGCGCCGATCGTCTTGTCGAGCGCATTGTGCCGGCCGACATCCTCGCGTACCAAGACGATTGCCCCATCTCGTCCACACCAGGCCGCGGCGTGGACAGCGCGCGTCGCCTGATTGAGGGGCTGCTGCGCCTCGAGTTCGCTCAGGGCCGCGCGGATCGCATCAGGCGCGATCGGAGCCTGCGGTTGGAGCGGCGGACCGGGCGAGGGCATCTGGGAAAAATCCTCGATCCCGCACAGGCCGCAGCCCGTCCGCCCGCTCATCGCCCGGCCGCGCGCGAGATGCGCCTGCAATCGCTCGCCGGAAATCGCAATCTTGAGCTTCCAGCCGTCGTCGGCGCTTTCGACCTCAACGCCGCGGATATCGTTGAGGCTATCGGCGATCTGCTCGGTCAGCGCAAAGCCGGCGGCGAAATCTTCGAGATCTTTGGGCGTCGCCATCATGACGGCGAAGGGCGCGCCGCCTATGACAATTTGAACCGGCGCTTCAACCGCGATCGCTCGGGTTAGCTCCGGCCCGCTTGCGCCGGAATCATAGGAAAAGGTTCGGACTGGAACGTCGATCGAACCCGGGCCTTCACTCCGCCGCATCGGCCAAGGCTTTCTCGGTCCGGCGCAGCGAGACCCCCTCTTCCCGATCGCGAACCTGCCAGTCGGAGAAATGGTTGGTTCGGCGCACCTGCACGGCCGTCACCTTATATTCGGGGCAATTGGTCGCCCAATCCGAGTACTCGGTTGTCACCACATTCGCGCCGGTTTCCGCATGGTGGAAGGTCGTGTAGACGACGCCGGGCTGCACGCGCTCCGTGATCTTCGCGTGCAGCGAGATCTCGCCGGTGCGGCTCTTCAGCGCCACAAGATCCCCGTCGCGTACGCCGCGCTGCTCGGCGTCGAAAGGATGAATCTCGAGCACATCCTCGGCGTGCCAAACAGTGCTCGCGGTGCGGCGAGTCTGAGCGCCGACGTTGTATTGCGACAGGATGCGGCCAGTCGTCAGCAGAAGCGGGAAGCGCGGCCCGACCCGCTCCTCGGTCGCGACGAATTCGGTCAGCATGAACTGGCCCTTGCCGCGCACGAAGCGATCGACATGCATGACCGGCGTTCCCGTCGGCGCCGCGTCGTTGCACGGCCATTGGATCGAGCCGAGCTCGTCCAGGCGAACATAGGACACGCCCTTGAAGGTCGGCGTGGTGGCGGCGATCTCATCCATGATCTCGCCGGGATGCTTGTAATGCATCGGCGCGCCAAGCGCGTTGGCGAGGGCCATCGTGGCCTCCCAGTCGGCCAGGCCGGCAAGCGGAGGAATCGCCTGG
>DASZFX010000074.1:0-8863 GCA_035939375.1 Roseiarcus sp. | reverse complement strand
CGGCGTCGATGTCGATCACATAAGCGTTGGCGGGCAGCTTGCCGGCCTGATGCAACACGATCGCCTGCTCGATAAGCTGCGGGTTGCGGCGGCGGATGAGATCGAGAAACATGTTTCTTGAAGCTCCGGATCAGCGACTGGGTTCGCGTAGGGTCAGTGCGACGGCGATGAGGATGATCAGGCCGCGCGCGATCATCTGGTCGGAAGGTTGGAAGCCCATCAGGATCAGGCCATTGTTCAGCATTCCCATGAGCAGGGAGCCGATCAGCGCGCCGACGATCGAACCAACGCCGCCGCTGAGCTTGGTGCCGCCGACGATCACCGCGGCGATGACGGTCAAGAGATCGGCCTCGCCCAAAGTGTAACGCGCGCCGTTCAACCGACCCGCGTAGAGGAGACCTGCGAACGCGGCGAGCACGCCGCTCAGCAGCATGACGGAAAAGCGCAGGCGGAGAACTTTGATGCCTGTCGCGCGCGCCGCATTCGCGCTATCGCCGATGGCGTGGACATGCGCACCAAAGCGCGTCTCTCGAAACACGAAATAACCGATCGCGACGCCGAGAATCGTCCAAATGATGAGCGAAGGAACGCCAAACAGCGCGCCCGATCCGAACAATCCGTTGAAAACGTCATTCTCGATCGGCACCGATTTCAAATCGGTCATGCGCCGCGCGACGCCGGCGAAGAAGCCCATTGTCGCCAGCGTGACCAGAAAGGAAGGTAGACGGCCATAAGCGACGAGTGCGCCATTGAGCGCGCCGATGAGAGCGCCGGCGCCGAGACCTGCCGCAACGCCGGCCGGCCAAGGCCAGTCGCGCAAAATGATCGCCGCGAGCAGCGCCGAGACAGCCACGATCGAACCAAGGGACAAGTCGATTTCGCCGGCGGTCAGTACGAAGACAGAGCCCACGGCCATTACCGTCACCGGTGCGGTCTGCTGTACGATGTTGAGCAGATTGGTCGGGCTGGCGAAGCCGTCGTTGCGGAGAATGATGCAAAAACCAGCGAAGATCGCCAGAAAGCCGACGGATATGACATAGCGGCTCGGCGGCACGGTCTTCAGCATGGCCAACATGGCGGCGCTCGAGTGATCGTAAGCCGGCGACGGGCGAAGCACGGCGAAGGCGCTCCGGAACAGACTCGCGCGAAAACGGTACATCGGCCGGGACGAGCAGGCCAGACGCGCCGCCCTGCTCGCGTCTCAACCGAATGCTACTTGAGCGCGTCGAGTATCGACTTCGGCGGGTCGCGATGCAGCGATTCCCGCCAACCCTGCGCAACATTGTCCTTGGTGACGGTCAGCGCCGGCGCAACGACGAAAGCTGGCGCCGCCTTCTCCAGCAGGCCATAGCCCGCCGCCGTCGCCATGGCGCGGCCGAGCTCATAGGCCTCATCCGCGACGATCGCGACCACGTTGCCGCTCTTGACCATGTCGAGGCCGACAGGCTCGGAAAGGTCGAGGGTGACGATTTTCGTGTGCTTGTTGCCCGCAGCGCGCAATGCGGCGAGCACGCCCTCGGCGGGCTCGGCCCAGGTCACATAGACGCCATCGAGGTCGGGATTCTTCAACAGCAGCGCCTGGGCGATATCTTGTGCGCGGGCGGGATCGGTAATGCCCTGTTGCGCGACGATCTTGATGTCCGGATAGTCGGACTCGATCGTCGCCTTGAAGGCGTTGTCGCGCTGATTCGTCACGTAGTATTGGGCGTCATGATAGATCCAGGCGATCTTCCCCTTCTTGCCGATCGAAGCGGCGAGCGCGTCGGCCGCGTGCTTACCCATTTGGAAGAGATCGTCCGTGACGATCGCAACGTAATCCTTGCCTTGCGTAAAATCCTTCGGCTTGTTGGACAGGAGTACGATCTTGACCCCGGACGCGACGGCCGGCTTGAACGCCTCGGCCGACGTTACCGGATCGAGCGGCAATGCAAGGATGGCGCTTGGCCTCTTGGCCAGGATTGTCTCGACGTCGCTCTTTTGTTTGGCGGCGTCGAAGCCGGCGTCGGTCTGCGCGACGACGCTCATGCCGAGACGATTGAATTCATCCGTCGCCCCGGCAGTCACGGCGTTCACGAAGTCAGAGGAGGTGTGCCATAGGAGGGCGGCGGTATATTTGCCGGCCTTCAATTTGGCGACTTCGCTGTCGCTAAGGGTCAGCGCGCCCGACGGCGTCGCTTTTTCGCCGCCAGGTCCGATCGTCTCGCCCGCATGGGCGAAGGCGCCGCTGAAGAGAAACCCGCCGATCATCGCGCCGCGAAGCACGGGGCTCAAAATTCTGGGTCTTCCGTTCATGAGTCACTCCCTCCGATCGCCTTTCGCAGCCGCTGAAGCCGCGGCTTTGGCGCATTGCGTCGTACCTTATTGAGACGCCAGCGCATTATTTAGTTCGTATGGCTGACGAATTAATACAAAAGCGCGGGACTCTGTCAAGGGCCGCCCCTGCGGCTTAGTCGCCCTGCGCCAGATATGCAGCGAGCGCGATGATCCCGTCGTAGTAGTCCTGGAGGTTTACGTTCTCGCCGACCGTGTGGCAGATCGAAATGTCGCCAGGCGCAAAGTAAGCGCCGGGAACGCCCAAGGCTGAGAAAAACGGAAGCTCGGACCAGTAGGGCGCGGCTTCGATACGGCCGCGCTCCGGCCTTATGGCGCGTATGATCTCGGCCAGGCGGTCGATCCGTCCGCCGTCGGGCAGCCGTTCAAAGGGGCGCCCGCCGGTTGGATGGTCGCGGGCGGCCGGATAGGCGAAAACGAGCCTGATGCGCAGATCCGTCACCGCCGATTGCGCCGCCGCCTCCATGCCGAGACGAACGGTCTCGATATCCGCCGCCGGCGGAACTTTCGCGATGAGGCTGATCGTGCATTCGCCCGGCACCGCGATATAGCCCCCGCCCGTGATGCCGGTCGCCAGAACGAAGCCGGCGCCGACGAGGGGGTGGGTTTCTCCCTGGGCGAGTTCGTCGGAATATCGCCACAGCGCGGTCAGCACTTGATTTGCGGCCTTCAGCGCGTCAACGCCAAGTTCCGGCATCCCGAAATAGGCGGACTTGCCGACCACCGTGATGTCGCACAGAAAGAAGCCCATGTGGGCCACATAGACGTGGAGCATGGTCGGCTCGACATAGATGGCGAAGTCCGGCTTCGGCAATCTGCCCGTGACAATCCGGTCGGCCAAGGCGCGCGCGCCGGCGCTGACGCCGCTTCCCTTCTCGCCGCTCTCCTCATCGCCGACGAAAGCGAAGAGCAGGGTCGGATCAATGGCTATTTTTGCGCGGTCCAAAGTGCGCACCGCCGAAAGGGTCGTGCAGATCCCCGCTTTCAGATCGCTCGCGCCGCGACCCCACACCGCGCCGTCGACAAGCGCGCCGGCATAAGGGCTCTCTCTATCGGTTCCTGCCCAATGCTCGCTCCAGCCCCGCACATGGACCGTGTCGGTGTGACCGATCAGCAGCAGCGTGTCGGCGCCGACCCGTCCCTTGCGCATGGCCGAGACATTGGGCCGCCCCGGCGCGAAGTCCCACAAACTCACATCCTCGGCGCCAAGCGCCGTTAGTTCGCTCGCGAGCAATGTTGCAAAGGCGGCTTCATTGCCAGTGACGCTCGGCGTTCCGATAGCGCGTTTGAGGAGAGCGAGGGCGCGCTCGGGCTCGAAAGCCTCGCGCAATCGGGCGATCAGAGGAGCGCTGGCGGTCATCGGGCTGTCTTTTCGCCGAGAGTCTTAGGACTCGAAGTCTTGGGACTCGAAGTCTTGGGACTGGGGCTTGAGATCTTCGGGCTGGAAGCCTTGGGACCTGACGCTTTGGGATATGGCAGCGGCAGTTCGCCGGGCAAATCGGGCAAGCCGAACATATCTTCGTGAAGCCAGTTCAGCGCCACGGCGAGGGCGCCGACGACGCCGGCGCGGTTCTGCAAGGCGCTGGAGCGCATTTCGGGAGGTCGTCGCGCGCAGCGCGATAAATGGATCTGAAGGCGATCCAGAAATTCGCTTCGTCCGCCGATCGCGCCCCCGACCACGATCAGCTGCGGATCGAACATAGCGGCGACGGACGAGGCGGCAAGCGCCGCGACTCGCGCGGTGTCGTCGATTATTCTCTCCGCCAGTGGGTCTCCGTGAGCCAGCTGATCGAAGATCTCACGTACATTTCCGACGCTCGCGCCGCCCGCGGCGCGATAGCGGCGCAGGATGCCGCCGGCGCCAATTTCGTATTCCAACGCGCCCTGGCTGCGCGTCTCGGGCGCGAAGGCGTCGCCGCCCACCGGCAGATAGCCGATCTCGCCGGCTGCGCCGTTCTCGCCTCGGATCAGGCGTCCGTTGGCGGCGAGGCCAAGACCGACGCCTGTTCCGAAGGCGAGAAAGGCGACGTGGGCGGCTTCTCTCGCGCAGCCCTGCCAAATCTCGCCCAGCAAGGCGAGATTGACGTCGTTTTCAACAAGGACGTGACCGCCGAGTTTGTCTTTCAATATTTTTCCGACTTCGATTTCGTCAAGGCCGGGGACATTTGGCGCAAGCTCGATGAAGCCCGTTCTCTTGTTTACGACGCCGGGGGCGCCGACAGCGGCGCAGAGAACGCGGGTGGGATGAGCATTGACCTCCCGCGCAAGCCTTGCGACGAGGCGTGCGATCTGATCGAGAATGGCGCCGCCGCCGCTGGGATCGGTCGGCTCCGTAGCTTCGAGGAGAGTGGCGCAGGACATGTCGGCGATCGCCGCCGTCACTTTGGTGCCGCCGACATCGACGCCGACGACATAGCCGCCGTCGGTACAGAGCTCGTAAAGAACCGCCGTGCGCCCGATATTGCCGCTGGTCCGGCCGATCGGCCGCGCCCAGCCGCGGCGCTCGAATTCGTCGACGACTTCCGAGATGGTCTGCTTGGAGAGGCCGGTCGCCTTTGAAAGCTCTGCGCGCGAGATCGGTCCCTTGTGCAGCAAGCCCTCGAAGACCGCGCGCTGCGAGATTTGTCGGGTCACGCGAGGTTGCGACGTTGGTTGCAGCATCGCGGAGGTCAGCCATTTAGTTCGGTCGGTAACCGAATTATATGCGGGATCGACAAGAGCGCTGTCAAGCGATCCGAGGACGAGGCGCCCGCCACGGCCAATTCGCCCGGCGGCCAGGGCGTTAGCACAGCGGTCGCGAAGGGCATGTCGTCGGCGCGGCGCCTCGCTCTGGGCGTTCCGTCGTGCTAGCCCCACAAGTCAAGTCTAGGCGCGAGAGACCGGGCGCCCATAGGTTCGGGAGGACGAGATGACCGATGCGCCGGCCGTTGCCAGACTCCTCGATCTTAAGGGCAAGGTCGCTTTGGTCACCGGCGCCTCCGCCGGCATCGGACGAGGCGTCGCCCGACGTCTGGCGGAGGCCGGCGCTGCAGTTGCAATCCACTATCGCGGCGGCAAGGAGGCGGCGCTGGCTCTCGCCGAGGCAATCGGCCGAGCCGGCGGCAAGGCGATCGCGGTCCATGCCGAATTGACCGAACCCGCTTCGGCGGAGGCCGCCGTCAAAGCCGCGACCGAGGCGCTGGGCCCCGTCGATATTCTCGTCAATAACGCGGCGCGCCAGACCCATGCCGGATTCGAAGAAATGGAGATCGAGGAATGGCGCGCCATGCTTGCCGTCAATCTCGACGGCGTCTTCATCGTCACCAAGCTCGTTACGGCGCAGATGATTGCGCGCGCAAGCGGCGGCGCGGTGGTCAATATCGCCTCGATCGAGGGTTTGCAGCCGGCGCCCACGCATGGCCACTACGCCGCCTCGAAGGCCGGCCTCATCATGTACACCCGCGCGGCGGCTCTGCAATTCGGCCGTCACGCCATCCGCGTCAATGCCGTTTCGCCTGGCCTCATCCGTCGCCGCGGCATAGAGAGCGCCTGGCCGGAGGGCGTCAAACGTTGGATGGACGCCGCGCCGCTTAAACGGATGGGCGAGGACGAAGACGTCGCCGACGCCGTACTGTTTCTTGTCTCGCCCGCTTCGCGATGGATCACGGGCGCCAATCTTGTCGTCGACGGCGGCGTGACCACTACGCCGGCCTTCTAACGGAGACGGCCTTCCCATGGAGATGGCGATGACAATCCTTTCCGATAGAGCGCTCGCCGATCGCGTCATCGTCGTCACGGGAGCGGCCCGCGGCATCGGCGCCGGAATCGTCGAAGCGGTGCTCGCCGCTGGCGGCGGCGCCGCGCTTTTCGATCTCGACGAAAAGCTCGCGACGGAGACGGCGCGCCGGCTTGACCCGTCCGGCGCCCGCACAATGGCCGTGGCCGCTGATGTCGCCGATCCCGTCTCTCTGGCCAAGGCCGCCCAAACGGCCGCGGCCCGGCTCGGGCGTTTGAGCGGTTGGGTCAACAATGCCGGCATTGTTCAGATGATCCCGGCCAAGGACATATCGCCGGAGGCCTGGAGTCGCGAGTTTCAGGTCAATGTCGCCGGCGTAATGAACGGCGCCCAGGCGGCGTTTCGCGCTTTCGGCGGCAAGGGAGGCGCAATCGTCAACATCGCGTCCAACGCCGGCAAGGTCGGCTTTCCCAATATGGCCGCCTACAACGCGACAAAGGCGGCCGTCATCAACCTAACGCGGTCGCTCGCCCGGGAATGGGCAGGCGAACGTATCAACGTCAACGCCGTCTGCCCCGGCAGCGTCGCTACGCCGATGTTGCGAGGCGTCGCCGATCGCCTGTCGACGGAAACCGGCAAAAGCAGCGACGCGCTCTTCGCAGCGATGGTACCGGCGCAACTGGGCCGGCACATTCAGCCGGTCGAAATCGGCCGCGTCGTCGCCTTCCTTTTGACCGACGCGGCCGAGATCATTCGCGGCCAAGCGCTCAATCTCGACGGCGGCGACACGCCGTACTAATCGAACCGCGCCGCGCTGAGGCTCCGACGAGCCCTGACATTGGACTCAGCCCGGCGCCTGCAACGCCTCCAATCCTGCGGCGATCCATTCGACGTGGGCGCTTCGCAAATGGCCCCAATTGTAGAACGCGACTTCCTCGATCCCGCCCTCCCCGAGCGCGCGCATTGCGGCGACAAATTCTGTTTTGGTCTCCAAATCGGGATAGGCCGGGCGAACGATGCCGCGCAGCTTTCCCTTTCCGCACAGGCGCCGCCGAACATCGAAGAGGTCGGCCTTCACGCGGGCCGCGCCCGGTTCGTAGAAGCACGCTTCGACGACGCCGGCGGCCTCCGCCAGAGCCGCAAGATCGGAGCCCTCGTACCAACACCCGCCCGTCGGGCGCGCCACGGACGGAATGACCGCTACGACCACGTCCTTGCGCACAGCGGCGCGGATCTCTTGCACCAAAGACGTCACGACCGTGCAGCGCCAATCGAGGAACGCCCTCAATTCGCCGTCGGCGCGCGCGTCGGCCAACCAAAAAGCCTCGGCCATGTCGGCGGGAAAATCTATGTCATCGCCAAGATAGGCGCCGATGTCGTCGGCGACCCGCCGCTTCAACCGCTCCGCATCGACGCCGGCCGCCTTGGCGCCCCGCAAGCAATGACGGCAAAAGCAAAGTCCCAACTGGCTGTCGAGCCAACGGTTCGGACGATTGAGCGCGAATTCATGGTGATACCCATGCGCATAGGGCAGAAATCCCGGCGTCTCCAGTGAAACGCCGCCGACCGGATATGTCTCCGTCACGTCCCGCGCGAGCCCGATGGCGTAGGCGCGCGCCTCCGGCGCGGAGGGACAAAGGCTGTAAAAATAGCGGTCGCCGAACGCATTGGCGACCGCGGCGTCCGGATGGGCCATTCCGAGCGGCGTATTGTGCAGCAGCACTAGCCAGACATTGACCTTCATCGCCGACTGCTCGGCAAGCTCTCGTAGGACGTCCTCCTCCTGGAGGAGGGCGTTCGCTATCGGCTTGATGGTCCCATACCGGCGAGGATCAGCCTTGAAATAGATCGTGCCGTCCTCGGGGAAGAATACCTTTCCTTTCATCCCGTGGGGGCGCAAAAACTTTCCGGCATGGTAGCTGCCTGCGAGCGAGATCGTATCGAGGCCCAGCGATTTGAAATGGCCTGTCGTTGCGGCGATCCCCGCTTCCGCAAGATCCCAGGCATAGGCGTAAATGGCCTTGTAGCTCATGAAATGGCTTTCCAATGGCGGCCTCAGCGGGCTCCCTTAGCCAGCCTGCCGTAGATACCCCGTATATATCCGAAAACGACGAAACGCTTCCATAGTAAGCTCATCGGCGCGATCAAATGGGCGCCGCGCATGGATCGCTCCCTTTCGAATGCGTCTCCCTCGCCGCCGCTTGCCGAAATGGCGCTGGCGACGCAAGATTTGATCCGCGACGGTTTCGGGAAGGGGGCCGCGCCCGACGACGAGCGCGTTGAAGCGAGAGGACGGCTGGATGAAGAAGCGAGTTGAGAGCGTCGAAGCGGAATCGCGTGGGCAGGCCAATACGCCGCTGCCATTTTCGCCCGCCGTCCGCGCCGGTGATTTCGTCTTTGTCTCAGGCCAGGTCGGTTTCGACGCTGACGCGTGCATTGTTCCCGGCGGCATCGAGGCCGAGACTCGCCAAGCGCTGAAGAACATCGCCGACATTTTGACGCGCGCCGGATGCACCCTGAAGGACGTGGTGAAATGTACGGTGTGGCTCGACGATGCGCGGGACTTCTCAGCCTTCAACAAGGTCTATGCCGAGCATTTTCCCGGCATGAAACCCGCCCGCTCCACGGTCGAGAGCCGGCTTATGATCGACGCAAAAATAGAGATCGAAGCCGTCGCCTATCGGCCCCTCGCATCATGACTTACGACCTGATCCTAAAGAACGGCCGCGTTATCGATCCCGTCTCCGAGACCGACCGCGTCACGGACGTCGCCTTCGCCAACGGCAAGATCGCCGGGATCGGCGACAATTTGAACGG
>DASZFX010000073.1:0-3082 GCA_035939375.1 Roseiarcus sp. | reverse complement strand
CGCTCATGTCTTTCCAGGATCGCCCGGATCAAGCCCGCGAAGAGTCTGACGGCGTATTTCCCTGGCTGGTCGTCATCGCGGCGGCGCTCGCCGTGCTTGTGGCGCTCGAGTTCGCGGGGCGATACGGGGCCGCCTTTGTCCCGACCTGACCGCCCTCGCGTGCAACACGGGACCCGCCGCTAAAGCGGCAAATATTGCCAATCCGTACTGTTGACGCCGCATTTCCGCTGGGCGAATCGCTCATTTCGCCCTCGAGGGCGCCTCTCATCGAACCCATTTCGCGCCTGATCCCATAAGTCGAGGCGCGCGCATGAGCCGCTATATCATCGCCTTCCTGGCTGCGTTCGTTCTGCTTTGCTCTGTGGTCGTATTGGATCACCTGACGACCGAAAGGCTCGGCGCTCATATCACCCTCGCGCCCAACTCTCACGGCGGCGACAACTAACAACGCGGCCAGGCGACGGGGCCTGGGCCCATGCCGGCATAGGACCCGCATGAGATGGGTTGGACTTGCTCATCCTGTTTGAGAGCTCTGGTCGCCAAGTACCCCCATTGACTAAAAGCGCCCGGCCGTGCGTCGGCAGAGGTCGTTCCCATGGTTCGTTCGAGCGCCACCCTGCATATGTTTTGCGGCAAGATGGCCGCTGGAAAATCCACCCTTGCCGCCAGACTCGGCGAAGCTGAGAATACAATTGTTCTCAGCGAGGATCGTTGGCTCGCCGGCTTGTTTCCGGTCGAAATCACGTCTGTCGCCGACTACGCGCGCTTTTCGACAAGATTGCGCGAAATCCTTGCGCCCCATATCGTCAGCCTGCTTCGTCTCGGCCTGTCCGTTGTATTGGATTTGCACGCCAATACGGTCGCGGCGAGACTTTGGATGCGCGCTCTCTTCGAGAAAGGAGGCGCATATCACCAGCTTCATTTTCTCGATGTTCCCGACGAGGTCTGCCGGGCTCGGCTCCATGCGCGAAACGCCGCGGGCGGGCATGACTATGCCGTCGATGATTCCGAATTCGATTTCGTGACCAGTTTCTTCGTCCCGCCACACGCGGACGAAGGGTTCAATGTCGTGCACTATGACGGGAGATGAAAAACGTCGGGCGATAGATCGCGCCAGGCCAAGAACGCAGCGCGCGCCCCGGCAGAACATCACGATTTTCCGCAAAGAGCCGTGCGCATGGGCCGGCTTTCCCCTCGCCTTCCGCGACGTCAGCGTCTACCAAATGCGACTCCGATCACTGGCGCGAGCCGGCGCTGTCGCAAAAGTGTCAAAAAAATAGGACCAGATGGCGCTCTTGCCGTCGTTACCGCCCCCAACCGAGAGGCCTCAAGCAAATCGAGCGGGCCCGCGCGTCACCGCAGCAATGGGAGAGGGCGAATGTCGGAAAAAACTGTATCGAACGGCGAAGGCCATTTCACGCTTCTTGCGAGTACGGACGTTCCCGGTCGCGCCTTCAAGGCCGGCGAGACGATCTTTCGAGAGGGGGACCCCGCCACTGAACTTTATGTCATTCAGGCCGGGACCGTGCATATAACGCTCGGAAATCGGTTGCTCATCACGCTCGGCGCCCACGGCATCTTCGGCGAGATGGCGCTGATCGACGGACAGCCGCGCAGCGCGACGGCCACCGCCGTGACCGACGTCACGCTCATTCCGGTGTCCGAGCGGCAATTCCTATTTCTGGTCCGCCACACGCCGTTTTTCGCGCTGCAAGTCATGCGCGTGCTCGCCTCGCGTCTCAGAACAACGAACATTAGCTTGTGACGTCGAGGCGCGCCTGGCAGAGCGCGACTTTCGAGCTCCGTCGCCCGCGAGGCGGGGAGCTCGCCGGCGCGACGCTCCTCCTGACGGACAGGTCCTTGCGACCTACTGCGGGAACGGAACCGGATTATCCGACAGCGTCTGCAGATAGGCGAGGATGTCGGCGCGCTTTTGCGGGTCTGACTCGCCGAGGAAGGTCATCTTTGTGCCCGGCTCCATCGCCTTGGGCGCTTTGATGAACTTGTACAGCTCGTCGTAGGTCCAATCGCCTCCCATCTTCTTCAGATCGTCGGAATAGGCGAAGCCGGGAATCGATGCGGTCTTGCGGCCGACGACGCCATAGAGCGGCGGGCCGACCTTGGCTTTGCCGTCCTTGGAGAAATCGTGACAGGCTTGGCAGGGCTTGGTGTCGGCCTCGCCCTTTTTCACGTCGGCTTTGGCGAGAAGCGGCGGCAACGGCGGGTCTTCTTGCGGCTTGGCGACGGCTCCCGCCGCTTCGGTCTCGGCCGGCGCCGGCAAGTCCCATCCCATCTTCACCGGGCGATGGGGCGCGAAGACGGCATTGGTGAAAATCCCCAAGGCCATCGTGAGCAAAAGAGCGCCGAGGACCGCCAAGGCGATCTTGTTGGAAGTCGTCGTTTCCATGCGCGGCTTGGCCCCAGCTTCTCAGATGTTTCGAGCGGCGGCGTGCGCCCGCCGACGAAGGTCTGATTACCCGCTTTGCGCGGGCCTTGGCAACTCGTATAACCGCGGCCCTTCGTCCCTCCCCAAGGCGCCCGAAGCGCCGTTTTCCCCTCCCGCGACCCATGGCGAGCCCCATCGTTCTCATCCCCGCCCGCATGGCTTCGACGCGTCTGCCGGGAAAGCCGCTGGCGCTCATCCATGGCGAGCCGATGATCGTTCATGTCTGGCGGCGCGCGATCGAGGCCGATGTCGGGCCGGTCCTGGTCGCCGCCGACGATGGCCGGATCGTCGCGGCCGTGGAGGCGGCCGGCGGGCGCGCCATTTTGACGCGGGCCGATCACGCCTCAGGCTCGGACCGCATTTTCGAGGCGGTCGGCGCCTTCGACGCCGACGAAAAGCACTCGATCGTCGTCAATGTGCAAGGCGATCTGCCGACCATCGCGCCCGCGGCGGTGCGGGCGGCCGTCGCGCCGCTCGGAGACCCGCGCGTCGACATCGCGACGATCGCAACGCCGATCACCAGGGCCGAGGAGCGCGACGATCCCAATGTCGTCAAGGCGGTCGGCGCGGAAATTGCGCCCGGCCGGCTGCGAGCGCTCTATTTCACCCGGGCGAGAGCCCCCTGGGGCGAGGGGC
>DASZFX010000072.1:0-6118 GCA_035939375.1 Roseiarcus sp. | reverse complement strand
TCAAGGTCCCGCAGACCGAGACGGCGGTCGCCCTCAGGAACATCCGCGCCGAAGTAGAGCTCGGCTTCGACCCGAAGCTTGCGTTCGCGGAGGCGCAGCGCTGTCTCAATTGCGACGTGGAGACTGTGTTCTCCGCGCCCGATTGCATTGAATGCGACGCTTGCGTCGACATTTGTCCGATCGATTGCATCTCCTTCGTGCCGAATGCGGAAGTCGAGGGCGAGCTCCGATCTTCGCTGAACGCGCCGTCGACCAATCTTTCGCAGGCGATCTATGTGTCGCCTCCGCTCAAAACTGGTCGCGTCATGGCTAAGGACGAGGACCTTTGCCTTCATTGCGACCTCTGCGCGGAGCGATGTCCGACGGGCGCCTGGGACATGCAGAAATTCACGCTCGATATGGCACAGGCGGGACATTCATGCCAGTCCAGAGCGTAAACGACTTCGTCATCCGCTTCGCCAATGTCAACGGCTCCGGATCGGCGAGCGCCAACCTTCTCTTTGCGCGCTCGATCCTGCGCATGGGCGTGCCGATCGCCCCGCGCAATATTTTCCCCTCCAATATCCAAGGGCTGCCGACCTGGTACGAAGTCCGCGTCACCGGCGATGGTCATCTGGGCGCGCGCGGCGGGACCGACCTGATGGTCGCGATGAACCCGCAGACATTCGCCGCGGACGTCAAATCGATCGAGCCAGGCGGCTATCTCTTCTACGATTCTTCAAGACCCATTCCGGCCGGGCAATTGCGCGAGGATATCGTCGTGCTCGGCATGCCGCTCACCGATATCTGCACGAAGGAATATCGCGAGCCGCGCCAGCGGCAGCTCTTCAAGAATATCGTCTATGTCGGCGCGCTGGCCGCGCTTTTGGATATCGAGATCAAGGCGCTCGAAAAGCTGATCGCCGAGCAATTCAAGGGCAAGGACAAGCTGGTCGCGCCCAATCTGCGCGCCTTGCAGTTGGGCTATGACGACGCCAAATCGCGGTTTTCCTGTCCCCTGGGCATTCGCGTCAAGCGCAGCGACGCCGTCGGCGATCGTATCCTGAGCGACGGCAATTTCGCTGCGGCGCTCGGCGCGGTCTATGGCGGGGCGACGGTCTGCGCCTGGTATCCGATCACCCCGTCCACCTCGCTGGCCGAAGCCTTCGAGAAGAATTGTGCGCGGCTAAGGGTCGACCGCGCGACCGGCGAGAAGCGCTATGCGATCGTCCAGGCCGAGGACGAGATTGCGGCGATCGGCGTCGTCGTCGGGGCCGGCTGGAATGGCGCGCGCGCCTTCACCGCGACTTCGGGGCCGGGCATTTCGCTGATGCAGGAATTTCTTGGCCTGGCTTATTTCGCCGAAGTCCCGACGGTGGTTTTCGATGTGCAGCGCGGCGGTCCCTCGACCGGCATGCCGACCAGAACCCAGCAATCGGATGTGCTTTCCGCCGCCTTCGCCTCGCACGGCGACACCAAGCACGTCTTGCTGATTCCGGATGGGCCGGGCGAAGCTTTCGAATTCGGCGCGCTCGCTTTCGATCTCGCCGACCGGTTGCAGACGCCGATCTTCGTCATGCTCGATCTCGACATCGGCATGAATTCGCATTTGACCGAACCGTTCCGCTGGGACGACGCGCGCAAGTTCGATCGCGGCAAGGTCATGTCCTCCGCCGATCTGGAATCGGGGCGCGACTTCGGCCGCTACCTCGATGTCGACGGCGACGCCATTCCCTATCGCACCATTCCGGGAACCCATCCGACCCGCGGCGCCTATTTCACCCGCGGCACCAGCCGCGACCGCTATGCGCGCTACACGGAGGAGGGCAATCCTTACGTCGACAATATGGATCGGCTGCTGCGAAAGTTCGACACGGCGCGCAAGCTCGCGCCGCGACCGGAACTGCGCAAAAGCGCCAAGCCGACCCGCATCGGCGTCATCCACTATGGTTCGACCGCGGCCTCGATGGACGAAGCCGCCGAGCTTCTGGCGGCCGAGGGGGTCCATTTCGACGCGTTGCGCCTTCGCGCCTTTCCTTTCGGACCCGAAGTCGGCGAATTCATCGCGGCGCATGAGCAGGTTTTCGTCGTCGAGCAAAACCGCGACGCGCAGATGCGCACGTTGCTGATGACCGACCTCGGCGTCGATCCCGCCCAGTTGGTGCCGATCCTTCACTATGACGGAACGCCGATCACCGCTCGCTTCATCCGCCGCGAGATCGCCGGCAGATCGCGAGGGCTTGCCGCGCCGTTGACCCGGGAGACGGTGTCGTGACCTTTTTGCCCAAGCCGAAATTCCAGCACCCCGCGCTCGCGGTCAATGCGCTCGGCTTCACCCATCGCGACTATGAAGGCGCGATTTCGACGCTTTGCGCCGGCTGCGGCCACGATTCGATCAGCGCCGCCATCATCCACGCCTGCTACGAACTCTCGCTGCCGCCCCATCGCATCGCCAAGCTCAGCGGCATCGGCTGCTCGTCGAAAACGCCGACCTATATGCTCGGCCAGAGCCATGGCTTCAATTCGGTGCATGGCCGCATGCCGTCGGTGCTGACCGGCGCCAATCTCGCCAACCGCGATCTGTTGTACCTCGGCGTCTCCGGCGACGGCGATACCGCCTCGATCGGCCTCGGCCAATTCGCCCATGCGATGCGCCGCGGCGTCGATATGGTCTATATCGTCGAGAACAACGGCGTCTACGGCCTGACCAAGGGCCAATTCTCGGCGACGTCCGACAAGGGCTCGAAGAGCAAGAAGGGCGTCGACAATCTCGATTCGCCGATCGACCTCGTCGCCATGGCGGTCCAGCTCGGCGCGACTTTCGCCGCCCGCGGCTTTTCCGGCGACAAGACGCAGCTCGTTCCTCTGATCAAGGCGGCCTTCCAGCATCGCGGCGCCGCCTTTATCGACGTGATCTCGCCTTGCGTCGCCTTCAACAATCACGAAGGCTCGACCAAGAGCTTCGACTATATCCGCGAGCACAATGTCGCGCTGAACGCGCTCGATTTCATGACCGGCCGGGCGCCGATCGAGATCGATTACGCGGCAGGAACAGCCGAGACCGTCGCCTTGCATGACGGGTCGAAAATCCGGCTGCGCAAACTAGCCGAGGATCGTGATTGGCGCGACCGATCGGCGGCGCTCGCCGCGCTCGAGAAGCACCGCGCCGAAGGCGAGGTCGTCACCGGGCTGATCTATCTCAACGAGGACGCGATCGACCTCCACGCGCGGCTGAAGACTGCGAAGCGGCCGCTGAACGAAATGGGCGAAGCGGAGCTTTGCCCAGGGTCGAAGGCGCTCGAGGCGATCAACGCCTCGTTGCGGTAGCAACGCGTCGCACCATGGCGTCGCCAACCAGACAAAGTACGGCTTTCGACCCTATCCGACCCCGCGCAACGCTCCGAGGAGCCCGATCGCGCAAAGCGCCACGGCGACGCCTGTCGTGAGCCATAGACGCCAGCCTTCGAGGCGATAGGGCGCAGGCAGGACCTGGGCGGCTAGCGCGATCAGGAATCCGATCACCATCGGCAGGAGAAAGGCGTTCAGCGCCTGGGCGGCGACGATCAGCGTAACGAGGTCGGGCGCCAGCCAGACGATCGCGGCGCCGCAGAGCACGCTTGTCCCATAGACGGCGTAGAACCACGGCGCGCCGGAGGGCGATGATTCGAGCGATCGGCGATGGCCGCTGAGCTCGCCGAGCCCCCAGGCGAGCGCCAGCGATGCGACGATGGCCGCGACGGTCGCCGCGCCCATCACCCCGAGGCTGAAGATCAGCTGTCCGACGCCGGCACCAAGGACCTGCGTCAGCGCCTGGCTGATTTCGCCGATGCTGCCGAGCGAAACGCGTTCTCGCGTCCCGCCGATGGTCGCCACGATTGCGATCAGCGCGGACGCCGTCAGGATTTGCGTGATCGCCGCGCCCATCGCAGTGTCCCAGCGCACGGCGCGATAGTCGCCGACGTCAAGTCCCTTCTCGACGGTCGCTGATTGCTGGTAGAAGACCATCCAGGGATTGAACACGGCGCCGATGAGCGCTGCGCCGAGATAGGCGAAGTCGGGATTGTTCAAAGGCAGATCGAGGCTGTCGCGGGCGATTGCGCCAAGATCGGGATGGGCCAGAGCCGCGACGATGACGAAGGCGCCTTCGAAAAGCGCGATCAGAATGGCGATCCGTTCGGCGCGACGGTACGAGCCCGTGGAGACGATGGCGATGAGGGTTGCGCAAGCGAGCGGCAGCGTGAGGCTGCGCGGCACGCCATAGAGTTCGCCGACCCCTGCGATGCCGGTGAATTCGGTGACGAGCGAGCCGATGGCGGCGATCGTCAGGCCGGCCGCTGAAATCCAGGCTGCGACCGGTCCAAAATGGGCGCGAATGAGTTCGCCATGGCCGCGGCCGGTGACGCAGCCGAGGCGCGCTGCAAGCTCCTGGACCATGTAAAGGACAGGTATGAGGAGAAAAAGGAGCGGGAGCAGGCGGTAGCCCCACCGCGCGCCGGCCTCCGCCGCGACTACGACATTGCCGGGATCCGCATCGGCCAGCATGACCAGAAGGCCGGGGCCCAAAGCGGTCAAAAATCGCAATAGAGCGGGCGTGCTGCTTTTGCGCGGGGCCCCGCTTGTGGCGGCGCGCCGATCCGCCTCGACGCCCGGCGCCCGAGCGCCATCGCCCGCTTGCGGCGGGAGGCTGGGGTCCTCCGGTTTTGAAGGAATGTTCAATTTACACCGCGCCGGCCATTACATCGCGCCGTCACGATAAGTCGCGTTGGGGGGTTCGACCAACCGTCTCGTGCAAGGTTTAAAAGGTCCGTCCGATCGGTTGGGGGCTCGGCCCATAGCAGGGGTTGCGCGGGCGATGAATGAAATGCCGAAATTGGCGCTCGATCGCCGCGCCATCGCCGAGGCCGCCGCGCAAGCCCTTCGAGATCGGAGCAATAGGGCCGGCGGCCTTTCGCGCCGCGCCTTTTCGATTGAAGGATGGCGCGAAATGGAGGGTAAGCCGACCAGGCGGGGTTACCTTACGGCGCGCGGCCGGACCTGCCTTTCGATCCAGTTGGCGATTTCGCAAAGCCGCTTATTCGGCTGCACGATGTCTTCGCCCAAGCCGAGCCGCCAGGAAATGTCGCGGCGCGCGGCATTCTCCTCGAGGATCAAGAGGTCGTCCGCGTAGCGCTCGAGATGGGTGGCGTCGGCGAAGAAGCCTTCATCGACGAGCCTTTTCCCGTAGCGCCGCACGGTGGTTGCGACGTCGCGCAGGTCGTATTCGGGGTGATATTGGACGCCCCAGAAAACGCCGCGATCGTAACGAATCTCGGCGGCCTGTACTCTGCTCATCTCGTTCCAGGCGGTGACGATGGTCTCGTCGGGCAGGCGGACGAGTTCGTCGCCGTGAATGGACGGCGCATCGAAAGCGGGCGCTCGGCCTTCGTGCATGGGATGGGCGAGGCCGGCTTCCGTGAGAATGATCTTGCGCGCGAAAGCGACTTCCCGACCGCGCGGATTAGGGCCGACATCGCCACCGGCTGCGACGGCGGCGAGTTGCAGGCCCCAGCACGAGCCGAAGATCGGGACGCCGCAGCCGAACGCTTGGCGTAAGAAATCGATTTGCCGCAGCGAGCCCGGCTCGCGCTTATAGATGTTGAGCGCCGAGCCGGTGATCGCGACCCCGTCATAGGCGTCGAGCGGCGCCGCGAGCGAGGCGTCTGCGTCGGCCGGCGTGCAGATATCGACACGCGCCTCCGGCGCAAGCGAATTGAGGACCTTCGCATAGCTTTCGCCGGGCGTTGCGCCGGCAGATTCGGCGATGCGACGGCGGTCGGACGCGATATTCCCCTCGACGACCAGTAATCTCGGCACGTTCAACCTCAAAGATCGCCGCGGATCGCGGCCAGCGTCACCCGTTCGAAATCCGCCTCGGTGAGCGGGATCGGATTTGACCCCGCCGTCGGGTCCTTGACGGCGTCGGCGGCGATCGCCTTGGCGTCCGCCTCCCTGACGCCGAGTTCGCCCAATGTATGGGGCGCGCCGAGCCTCTTTCGAAAATCGAGGATCCAGGTCAGGACCGACGCGAAGTCGCGGCCGGGAAGATCGAGCGCGCGCGCAATGGCGGGGAGCTTGGCGTCGATCGCGCTCCGGTTGCAGA
>DASZFX010000071.1:0-29598 GCA_035939375.1 Roseiarcus sp. | reverse complement strand
TGGCGGCGCCGAGCATGCGGATATTGGCCCCGGCGCAAAAGACTCGCTCCTTGCCCGATTGCAGCAGCACCGCTTTTATTTCCGGATGTTCGAAGCGCAGCCGCTCGACGATATCGGCAAGCTCGATATCGACACTGAGGTCATAGGAATTGAGCTTGAGTTCGTACCCTTCGAAAAGTCCGCCCGCTTCGTCGACATCCATGAACAGATGGGCGATATCGCCGTCATAGGCGAGCCGCCAGTGGCGGTATTTGGACGGGTCGGTCTGAAAGTCGATGACCCTGCTGTTCATCGACGCGCTCCGGCAATGTCGCTGGAGAGGGGTTCTAGTGCAATATGATGCCGCTCTTCAACTGAAATTTCGTCATTTCCAGGAGAAATCGCCAATATTTGAGAGTAACAATAGCTTGTAAATGCACTATAGTGCATAGATGATGGCGAAGATTGATCGGCAGCTTGGCAGGTAACCCGCCGCCCCTCTGGGCTGTTAGAATAAGGGGGCTCCATCGCGGTCCCGCGCGCCGAGGCCCATCAAGGCGGCTGAATGAGCGCTCGAGCGCACGTGTGACCAAACGCTCTGGGAGGCGCCAATTGACTGAGACGAACGGCAACGCCGCGCTTTATTTCGTCGATCGTCACGCCGCCGGCGCAGCGGCCGATAGAGTCGCTTTTGCCGAAGACGGCGCCGCCCTCACTTACCGCGAACTTGCTCATCAATCCGGCAGGCTGGCCGGGCTCTATGCGACGCATGGACTTCAGGCTGAGGACCGGGCCGCGATGATCGTACTCGATACGATCGAATTCCCGATCATCTTCTGGGGCAGCCTCAAGGCCGGAATCGTGCCTGCGCCGCTCAACACGCTGCTGACCGCGGAGAGCTACGAGATCATCTTGAACGACAGCCGGGCGAAGGCCCTGTTCGTCTCGAAAGAACTCCTCGCCGTCGTCGAGCCGATCATCCCGCATTGTCCTTCCCTAAAAGCGGTCTTCGTCGTCGGCGAGGCGGAGCATCGCCATCTCTCCTTCCAGAAGGAGCTGGCGAGGCGCGAGCCCGCCCCAACAGTCGAGACGCCGGCGGACCAAGCCGCCTTCTGGCTCTATTCGTCGGGATCGACAGGACGGCCCAAAGGCGTGCGTCACGTTCATTCGAGCCTAAAGGCGACCGCAAAGACCTATGGCGCCGAGGTGCTCGGCGTCGCGGCCAGCGACACGATATTTTCCGCCGCCAAGCTCTTTTTCGCTTATGGTCTGGGGAACGCGATGACTTTTCCAATGTCGGTCGGCGCAACAACCGTACTCTGCCGCGCCCGCCCGACCCCGGAGAAAGTGCTTGAAGTCTTAGCGGCGACGCGGCCAACGATCTTCTGCGGCGTGCCGACCCTCTATGCCGCCCTTCTCGCCGCTATGGGCGAGCGCGTCCCTCAGGGGTTCGACCGCTTGCGCCGTTGCGTTTCGGCCGGCGAAGCTTTGCCTGCCGAGATCGGCCAGCGCTGGACCAAATTGACGGGCGTCGACATTCTCGACGGCGTCGGCTCGACGGAAATGCTGCATATATTCCTGTCGAACCGTCCCGGCGACGTCGCCTATGGCGCTTCAGGCGTTGCGGTCCCCGGCTATGAGCTTCGCCTTGTCGATGAGACCGGAAAAGAGGTCGGCGACGACGAGATCGGCGAGCTCCTGGTCAAGGGCGATTCCGCCTCGGAGGGCTATTGGAACCAGCGTGAGAAATCCCGCTCGACCTTTGAAGGCCAGTGGACGCGCACCGGCGATAAATACAAGCGCCGACCCGACGGCCGCTTTGTCTATTGCGGCCGTACCGACGACATGTTCAAGGTCGGCGGCCTATGGGTGTCGCCGTTCGAAGTCGAGCAGGCCATCGTCAGCCACCCGGCCGTGCTCGAAGCAGCGGTCGTCCCGGCCATGGATGAGCACGGACTGGAGAAGCCAAAGGCCTTCGTGGTCTTGAAAAAGAAGGTCGACGCGGGCGAATTCTCCGCCGAGCTTAAGGAGCACGTTCAGAGTCGAGTAGGAAAATGGAAGTATCCGCGCTGGATTGAAATCGTCGATGAACTGCCGAAGACCGCAACCGGAAAGATCCAACGTTTTAAGCTCCGCGAACGAACCGGAGGACGCGAATGAAAGCGGTTTCGCCGAGCTCTTCCTCGCGCGCCGTCGTCGATCCTATGAAGCGCGGCAGATTTGCGAAGGGCCTCGTCCCGCTCTGAGGATCGATCGCGCTATGCGAAGAGATTGGTTGCCGGCGCGCGAACCTCATTTGCCCGGCCGGAATCGTCGGCCGGCCGACGAAGGCGTTAGCCGCATCGCTCGCAAGGCGCCGCGGCCGACCGACCCTCAAGCGTGGCGCGACAACGAAGCCTATCTGGCCGGGCTGCGTCTCTATGCGAACGGCTATTACTGGGAGGCCCATGAGGTTTGGGAGCCGGTCTGGATGAACGCCTCGCCCAACAGCCAGGAGCGAGAATTGACGCAAGGACTCATTCAGCTCGCCAATGCCGCTTTGAAGCTCAAGATGGCGCAACCCGCCGCCGCCGGCCGCTTGGCGGCGATCGCCGAGAAGCACTTCCGCGAAGCAGCATTGGGCGCGGCGACGATCGTGATGGGAGTAGATCTTTCCGTCCTGGTCGAACGGAGCAACGCTTTCGCAAGCTGTCTGGAGCGCAAAGCCGGCGCAGCGACGCCGATCATCCCGCTCATCGGCGAGGGGTAGGCCCGGCGCTCGCGCCCTGCGAGATCGGTCGCGTCAGACGGCGGGCGGGCGCATCAAACCTCCTGCCAAGAATCCGGCGGCTTCTATCGCGCGAAGAACGTCGGAGAGGCTCTCGTCGACCGTCCGTCCCGATGTATCGACCTGCGCTTCGGAGCGGGCGTAAAGCGCTTCCCGGCTCACCAGAATGGCCTTCAATTCGTCCATCGCGGTCGGGTTGCCGGCCATCGGCCTCGTGTCACCCTGGTTGCGCACCCGCGTCATGTGTTCTTCCGGCCTGGCCTTCAGCCAGATCGTATGGAAGCAACGCAGGAGATAGTTGAACGTATCCGGCTCGGAAACGACGCCGCCGGCCACGGCCAGCACAACGACTTCATGGGTCGCGGCGACATGTTCGACCGCTTGTCGCTCGAGGCGTCGATAGCCCTCCTGCCCATAGAGCGCCATGACCTCGGAAACCGGCATGCCGCTTGTTTTGGCGATTTCAGCGTTGAGCTCGACGAAAGGCGCGCCGAGCGAAGCCGCTGACAATCGTCCGAGCGTCGATTTGCCGGCGCCGCGCAATCCGATCAACGCGATGCGGCGCGCCCTGGCGAGAGCCGCATGGTTCGGCGCGAGCGCTTCGAGCGCCCTTCTTTTTTGCTCGGGAGCGGCGGCGTGAAACAGCGCGACAAGGGCCTCGCTTTCCGAGGACCGCGCTTCGCTGACCAATTCGTCAACGCGTTGATCCAGCGCCTCGGCGATGCGCTTGAGAAGCGCGATGGAAATGTTGCCCTCGCCGCCCTCGAGTTGCGCCAGATAGCGCTGCGAGACGCCAGCAGCTTCGGAAAGCTGCTTGCGCGACATGGATTTCCGCCCTCGCGCGCCGCGCACGCGGGCGCCCAACGCCTGCAGAAAATCCGAGACATCCGCGCCGACCTTTTTCGATATATGCGGCGAGCGATCCGCAGATGTGGCAATTTTTCTCATCGGCGCAGACCACCTTCTGGCACTATAGTGCACAGGCGCGTCATGCGACAATGTCGCGGCCCTGAGAAGCGGGGCGAGAAGCCACTAGGTTTTTTGCGGGAGCCGCCTTCGGACGGAGCAGGACATGGCGCTTCACTGGGTTCGATGCATCGGCCTGCTGACCTTTCTCCTATGGGCGCCGAGGCCGCGGCCGATGAGGGCGCGATCGCCATCGGCGTCATGAACGACCAGTCCGGCCCCTATGCCGACCTTGCCGGGCCGGGCTCTGTCGAAGCCGCTCGGATGGCGATTGAAGATTTCGGCGGCGTCGTGCTCGGCAAGAAAATCGAGCTTCTCGTCGCCGACCACCAGAATAAAGTCGACGTCGGCACGGCGATCGGGCGCGAATGGTACGAAACGCGCGGCGTCGACGCCATATTCGACATCACCAACTCAGGCGTCGGGTTGGCGCTTCAGAATCTGGCGAGGTCGCACAATAAGGTCATCATCTTCGACTCGGCCTCATCCTCCGATCTCACCGGCAAGGCGTGTTCGCCGAACGGCATTCAGTGGAACGCCGACAATTGGTCGAACGGCGTATCCTTGATGCGGCTTCTCATCAACCAAGGGCGCGATACGTTCTTTTTCATCACCGCTGACTACGCCTTCGGCCTTTCTCTCGAAGCGGACGCGCGGGACGCCATCGCCAAGGCCGGCGGGCAGACGCTCGGCGGCGTTCGCGCCCCGCTCAATACCGCCGATTTCAGCTCGTATCTGTTGACCGCACAAGCCTCAAAAGCCAAGGTCATCGTCCTCGCCAATAGCGGCGCCGACTTGTCGACTTCGTTGAAACAAGCGGGCGAGTTCGGCATCACGCCCGCACAATATATCGCAACGCCGATCACCTATCTCAGCGACGTCAACGCGCTGGGCCTCTCCGTCGCGCATGACCTCGTTTTCATGCAGTCCTGGTACTGGGACCTCAATGATCAAACGCGCGCCTGGGCGAAGCGCTTCTTTACCCGCACCAAGCGCATGCCCAATGACAATCAGGCGGCGCTCTATTCCTCGGTCACACACTACCTCGAAGCCATCGCCAAGGCCGGAACAGACGATGCGCCGACCGTCGTCAAAACAATGAAGGCGGCGCCGTTCCATGACGTCTTCACCGACAACGGCATGGTCCGCGAGGACGGCCGCGTCGTTTATGACCGCTATCTCGTGAAGGTGAAGCGTCCGGAGGATTCGAAATATCCGTGGGACTATCTGTCGATCGTCGCGAAAATCCCGGCCGATCAGGCGTTTCGGCCGCTTGGCGCCGCGGGATGCGATTTTGTCAAAGCGAAATGACCCGGCGACGGGGATCGAAGCAAGGACCTATTTCGCCAGCGGCTGCTCTGTCTTCAAATAGTCGTGGATATTCTTCGGCGCGAGCGCGCGAGTGACCTGCGCCTCTATCGCCGGCTGCGGCTGGCGAATCGGCGGAACCTCTTGAAAGGCCTGCCAGCCGCCGCCAAGCGCCTTGTAGAGGTCGACAAGCCGCTCCCCGGCGGCCTGTTGCGCCACGACATATTGATCCTCCAGGTCATATTCTTGACGCTCCGCGTCGAGCACGTTGAGGAAGTCGGTGAGGCCGCGGTCATAGCGTTCGCCGGCGAGACTCTGAGCCTGTTTGCCGGCGGCGACGGCTCTATCGAGATCGCGCAGCCGCGCCTCTTGCGCGCGGAACGAAACCACCGCTTCGTCGACCTGCGCGACCGCCTTCAGGACCGTCTGCTTATACGCGGCCTCGCGCTCGCGCGTCACCAAATCGGCGACATCGACTTCCGCATCCAGCGTGCCGAAATCGAGCAGCGGCCAATAGAAGACCGGGCCCGCCGCGCCGATGAGCGTGAGCGGCATACCCTTGGGCGCGATCGGCCCCCCCTCCGCGCCCGCCGCCCCGGTTATGGCCAGGCGCGGGTAGAGATCAGCCGTCGCAACGCCGATTCGCGCCGTCGCCGCCGCCAGGCGTCGCTCGGACTCGAGAATATCCGGACGGCGATGCAGAAGATCAATCGGCGTTCCGACAGCGATGCGGGAGGGGAACGCCGGGATCGGGCGCGGCGGCGCCAATTCCTTGACGAGGTCCTGTGGATAAACGCCTAAAAGGACGGCGAGGACATATTGGCTCGTGCTGATTTGCGCCTCGAGCGGACGAATCGTCGCCTCGTCGCTCGCCAATTCGCGTTTCGCCAATGTCACGTCAAGGTCGTTGGTGATGCCCTGCTTGGCGCGGGTCTGAACCAAATCCAGATTGCGGCGCGCGACTTCGATATTTCTCTGAGCCACCGCGAGCCTTGCCTGCAGTGCGCGCATGTCGAGATAGGCGCGCGCGACATCGGCCACCACGCTGATCAATACGCCTTCGCGGTCATCGGCGGCTGCCTCGGCGTCGTCCTGCGAGGCTTCGATCTCGCGCCGATGTTTGCCGAAAATGTCGAGGTCCCAGCCCGCATCGACGCCGCCGACCTCGGTAATTCGCTGAAAGCCCGTGGTGTCCGCCGCCGAGTGCAAGGACTGGGTGACGCGGCTGCGGGTCACATCCGAGCCGGTGCCGACACCCTTGCTGGCGCTCCCCTCGCCAGTCGGCAGAGCGGCGCCGATCGCGGCCAGAACGATCGTGCGCGCTTCCTCAAGCCGGGTCAGGGCGATCTCTATGTCGGGATTGGCCGCGACCGCCCTGGCGATGAGCGCGTTCAATTCCGGATCGCGAAAGGAGCGCCACCATTGCCCGAGATCGACGCCGGACCATCGTCCGGCCGGGGCGGAAGTTTTCGTCGCCGATGAGGCGAAGAAAGCAGGAACGGCGAGCGAAGCCGGCAGGTAGTCAGGGCCCACCGCGCATCCGGCGAGCGCCAACGCCATCCCCAGCGGCGCCAGACGAAACTGAACCTTCACGTGGGTGCTCCGAACGCCCAGAGCGGATGCGACTACTTCGTTGTCGAGGCGTTCGCCGAGCGTTCCGGCTCGGCATCGTTCATCCGCACCGTTTCGCCGTCAGTGATCTGGCTGCTGACGTTCAGAACGATCTTTTCGCCCGCCTTCAACCCGTCGATGATCTGGACGACGCTGCCGTCATCCGCGCCGATCGCGACATTACGGAATCTCACGCGACCTTCGCCATCCACGACTGCGACCTGCGGTCCATTGGCGCGAAAAGTCAACCCTGCCGCGGGGATCTGGGTGACGCCGCCGCTCTTCATTTGGAAAGCGGCCTGAACATACATTCCCGGGACGAGTCCGTGGTCGGCATTGGGAATGTCCACCTCGACCCGGAGGGTGCGCGCCCGCGCATTGATCGACATCGACGTTCGCGCGATTTTGCCCTCGAATCGCCGGGGGGGCAGGCTATTCGTCGTAATCGTCGCTTCGACGCCCGGCTCCAAAAGTTGCGCGGCCACGCTCTGCGGCGCGTCGATGAAGACGCGAATCGGATCATCGAGAGAGATGCGATAGAGCGAAGACGTGCTCGCCGTACTGCCGGCGGTCACCAGATTGCCGATGTCGATGCTACGCTGCACGATCGTCCCCGCGAACGGCGCCTTGACCTCCTTGAATTGCGTCAGCACATTCAAGCGCTCGACCTCCGCCTGATCGATTTCGACCTGCGCGCGCGCGGCCGCCAATTGCGCGACCGCGGCCACATAAGCCGCCTTTTTGGACTCGCGCTCCTGCTGCGAGACCGAGCCGGCCGGCGAGTCGCGCCAACGTTCGTCGGTGCTTTTGGCGAAATCGGCGTCGGCTTGCCGTACTTCCACTTGCGCCTGGCTGGCGGCGAGCTTGGCTTTGGCGGCGGCCTGACTGGCGTCCACTTCCGGCGTCTCGATCAAGGCCAACGTCTGGCCCTTGGCGACGCGGTCGCCGATATCGACGAGCCATTTGGCGACATAGCCGTTGACGCGCGCGTAGATTTTGCTGTCGTACCACGCTGCGGTCTCGCCCGGCAGGTTGAGCGTCCAAGTCGCCGGCGTCGCCCCGGCGATCACCACATCGACCACTGGCGGCGCATTGACTTCGGCGCGCGTCTGATCGGTCAACTCGTTCGCCGCTTCGGACTTCAGGTGACGCACGAAGAGAAAGGCGACAGCAAGCGCAATGGCGAGGCAAATGCCGAGAACCTGCAAGCCGCGCCCCGAGCGGCGCGACGAGCTGCCCGGGTCCAAGTCTCCCGCGCGTCGCGGCGTTTGTTCCGGCGGAATTACGGCCAGCATTGTTTTCCTCGCGCCCGTTCAATTTCGCTCATAGAACCCCCGCATATTCAGGCTCGGCGACGACCGCGGCGTCTGCGGATTTGGGGCCAGGCTTGCGCAGAAGTCCGTACATCGCGGGAACAAAAATCAGTGTCGCGAAAGTCGCGAACAACAAGCCGCCGATCACGGCGCGCGCCAAAGGAGCGTTCTGTTCGCCGCCTTCGCCGACGCCGAACGCCATGGGGATCATGCCGATGATCATCGCGCCGGCCGTCATCAAAACCGGCCGCAGTCGCGTATAGCCTGCGGCGACGGCGGCCTGACGGGGATGATCGCCCGATTCGACGCGCTGATTGGCGAAAGTGACGACCAGAATGCTGTTGGCGGTGGTCAACCCGATGCACATCAATGTGCCCATCAAGGCGGGAATGCTCATATGCGTTTGAGATAGGAACAGCATCCACATGACCCCGCCCAAGGCGAAGGGCACCGCGGCAAGGACGATCAGCGGATCGATCCAGCTCTGAAAATTGATGACGAGCGCCAGGTAGACTAGCGCGACCGCCAGGGCCATTCCGGAGAACAATCCGTCGTAGCTTTCCCGCATCGTCTCGACCTGACCGCTGAGCGTCACTTTCATGGCGTCGCTTGCAGGAGGCTCGTCCGCGGCGATCACCTTGTCGATTCCTGCCGAGGCCGTGGCAAGGTCGGTTCCCTGTACGTCGGCGTTGACGTCGAATACCGGCCGAATATTGAGCTGCGAGGTCGCCAGAGGCGTTTCGCCGCGGCCAAAGCGCGAGACATTCATCAGCATCTGGCCCGAATCGTCGCCGGCAGCCGACATGATCGGCAATGTCCATAAATCCTGCATCGAGGCTACACGGTACGATGGCATTTGAGCGATCAGACGGTAGCTCGCGCCGGTCGCCGGATTGACCCAGAAATTCGGCGACGTCTGCGTGCTTGAATTCGTCGTGACCAGCACGTTGTTGGCGACGGAGAATTGGTCGACGCCGGCCTGCTGGGCGAGCGTACGGTCGACATCGACCGTCAAGGCCGGGGCGTTCGGCACCTGGAACACATGCGAGTCGGCGATCCCGGGCACGCTCTTGATGTCGCTCGCTATCTTTGAGGCGAGCGCGAAGGACTTCGCATTGTCCGGACCGGTGACGCGGACATCGATCGGCGCGGGTTGTCCAAAATTCAGGACCTGGTCGACGATGTCCGCCGGCTGGAAGAAAAACTGCAGCGCGGGAAACCGCTTCGGCAATTCGCGCCTGAGATCGGCGATATGATCCGGGGTCGGTGTGTGCTTCTTCTTAAGCGAGACAAGGATTTCGCCGTCCATCGGACCGACTGTCGCCGAATCGCTCAGGGCAATGTTGATGCCGCTGTAAGGCAGGCCGATGTTGTCGAGAACGACGTCGATTTGATCCGCTCCGACGATCTGGCGAATGGCCCGCTCAACGTCGGCGAAATAGCGCTGCGTCTCTTCGATCCGGGTCGCAGGGGGCGCACGTACGTGTAAACGCATCTGCCCCGCATCGACCTGCGGAAAGAAGTCTCGGCCGAGGTCGGGGAACAGCGCCAAGGAGAAAATCATCAGAAGGACAAAGAAGAGACTGGTCGTTTTGGCCCTCGACACGGCGTAAGAGACGCTGCCGCGATAGGCCTCGCGAAAACCGTCGAAGCTGGCTTCGAAGCCGCGATGGATGATGCTGAACGGATTGAGACGCCGCGGCCGACCCGGGGCCGTCGACGAATGCTCGGCATGGGCGTCGACCGTCGAGCGCATGAGATATCGGAACAGAGCCGGCACCAGCGTAAAGGAAAGCGCAAGGCTTGCAATCAGCGCCAGACAAACCGACACCGACAAAGGCGTGAACAGATATTTAGCCGTGCCATGGAGCAGGAAGATCGGAACGAAAACAATGCAGATGCACAGGGTCGAGAGCATGGTCGGCACGCCAACCTCGCCTGCGCCGTTGACGATCGCTTCGAGCAACGGCTCTTTAAGCCCGACGTGGCGCTCGATGTTCTCGATCACAACCGTGCCGTTGTCGACGAGGATGCCAACCGCCAGCGCGAAACCGCCGAGCGTCATCGTGTTCAGCGTCTCGCCGCCGAAATACATCAGGATTGTGGCCGTTACGATCGACAATGGGATCGTCACGAGAATAATCAGCGTCAGGCGCCAATTTCCGAGGAACAGCAGGATCATCAGCGCGGTCAGGCCGGCGGCCATCAACCCGCCCATGACGACGCTGTTGAGCGCGGCCTTGACGAAAATGGACTGATCGAAGATCGGTTTGACCGTCACATTCGCTGGCAACAGCTTGCGGATGTCGGTCAAGGCCTCCTTGACGCCGTCGATCACGGCCAACGTCGATACGCCCTCGGTCTTGCGCACCATCACCAGCGCGCCGGGCTTCCCATCGACGGAGACCGAATTGCTTTGTACCTGGTGCCCGTCGTGAACATGCGCGACGTCGCCGATGAACACCATCTTCCCGTCGACCTCCTTGACCGGATAGTGGTTGATATTGGCGATGACGTCGGGGCTATTGTTCATCATCAGCGAATAGTCCTTTTCGCCGATCTTCACGTCCCCGGAAGGCAGGATGACGTTCTGCTTTTGCAACGCGTCGCTGACATCCGTCGGGGCCAGGCCGCGCGCCTGCAAAGCCTGCGGGTCGAGATCGACCATCATGACGCGAGGCATGCCGCCATACGGGTATGGGATCGAGGCGCCGCGAACAACCGCAAGATCAGGACGAATGATGTTTTGACCGAGGTCGTTCAGTTTGGTGTCCGGCAGCGTCGGACTCGACATGCTGAGCTGAATGATCGGCACATCCGTCGCGCCGTAACGCAAAACCAGGGGCGGCGTGATGTTGCGCGGCATGGATTTGAGAATGACGAGCGCGCTGCTCGACAATTGCGAGATCGCGCGGGTCACGTCGGCGCCTTGATGGAGGTAGACCTTGAGGACGCCGACCCCGTTATAAGCCGTCGCTTCAAGTCGGGAAATGTCATCGACGAGGGAGGCAAGCTGACGTTCATGCAGCGTCAGGATTCGATTCTGCATGTCTTGCGGGCTCATGCCGCTATACGTCCAGACGACGCTGACGACCGGAATGTCGATCTCGGGGAAGATGTCGACCGACATGCGCTGAACCGCGCCGACGCCCATGATGCAAATCAGAACCAGCGCCGCGACGACGGTGTAGGGGCGCTTGAGAACAGCCGTGACGAAGGACATTAGGGGGTTCCCGTCCGTAACGCTTGGCGAACCGTCCTCAAGCGACCACCGTCCTTAAGCGTGCTACCTCTATCCGCCCCGCAAATACTGATCAATCTATCAGTACGCCGGACGAACTTCCGACGCTCCCACCGACCTCCGGCGCGTCCGGGCGCAGCTTTCGATCGAGCAATGTGCGCCGCCCGAAAATTCGATCACAAGACAATCGACCACGGGCGCGCGGAAATTGCCCGTTCACCGTTGGCCGCTTCGCCTCTTCAGGAGGCGTAGGCCCGGGGATACAGAAGCGTCGGCCATGGGTCGATATAAATAGTATTTATCTTCGCCGGCGCGCGCCAATTGTGCTCAATATGTTGATATTGCTTATTTTTTGTCGCGCAGCGATGGGCCTTAATGAGCCAGGAAAATCGGCAGACTGGCGCCCTCCAAGAGGGCCTCCGTCACGCCGCCGAAGATCAATTCGCGAATCCTGCTATGCCCATAGGCGCCGATCACCAGGAAATCGGCGTCGGCGGCTTCCGCTGCAGCATGCAAAACCTGGGCGACTGAACGACCGTCCGAGCTTATTGTTCGCGCCGCGGCGGCGATTCCATGCCACGCCAGTTCGCGCGCCAGGTCATCGAGCGCGCCGCCTGGCGCGGAAGCGCCGTCTTGCACATTGGCCAGGATGACTCTCTGCGCCCTGACGAGAAGCGGCATGGCGGCCGTCAGCGCCCACGCCGCCTCACGCGTCTCTTTCCAACCGACGACGATGACGCCGGTCGATCGTCGCAGCGCCGGAGGCGCAATGACGAACGGCCGACCGCAGGTCAACAGGAGTTGCCCGACTAAGGCGCGACGCCGGTCATAGGCGTGGTGAGGCCGACCGATGACGATGAGATCGTGATGGCGGGCGCGAAAAGTGATACGGCCGATCGCATCGTCGGTTTCTTCAAGCCAGCTTGCGGTGACCTTGCGCTCCTTGCCGCTGGAATCCCGGATCGGTATGGCGTTGTGGTCGCAGAATTCCTGATAATGCCGCAGCGCCGCTGCTGATCGCGACGCCATATTGCTTTGCAGACGATCAAGAGCGTCTTTGAGCGCGCGTCCCTGTGAGAAATCGACATGCGGTTCTCGAGCCGCGGATTGATCTGGAGAAATCCGAACGTGATAGAAATCGAGATGAGCCTGAAAGGGCCGCGCCAACGCGAGCGCCGTTTCGAAGACGCTCCGGTCGCTCTCGCCCCCGTTGGCGGCGACCAATATCGTCCTATACATCGTTATACATCGCCCGCCGTCCTTCCCCTGCGCCCTTGGTCTGCAGGCGCTCAGGCCTCGGCATAGGCGGCCAGAGCCGCTTTGGATCTCGCTCTAAGCTCGAAGCACGCGCCCGGCGCATTATCCGCAACCGTCAGGTCAAAGTCATGCAGACCCGCGATGGCCTTGGCGATGCTGAGGCCGAGGCCGTAGCCTGGAGCGTTCTGCCCAGGCGCGCCACGATAGAAACGCTGGAATATCTTGTCCTGTTCCGTGGGCGGCACGCCGTAACCGCTGTCGCAAACCCACACCGTGGGCCGGTCTTGATTCATCGCCGTCTTTAGCCGCACGCGTCCGCCCGGCGGCGTGAACTTAATCGCATTGTCGATCAGATTGGAAATCGCCTCGCGCATCAGATCGGCGTCGCCGAGCATCGGCGCCGCCCCGGGCGTCTCGAACGTCATTTCGATGGATTTCTCGCGAGCGAGCGGCTCGTAAAACTCGAAGAGATCGCCGCAGATTTTGGCGAGATCGATCTTCTGGAAGGCGCTTGAGCGCAAGTCGCTCTCCACGGCGGCGACGCGCAGCAAGGCCGCGACCATGACCATCGCCTTGTCGAGTTGCTCCAGCGCCTCACCGGCCGCCGCGCGCAACTCCCCGTTGTCGGCTCCGCCCGCCAGGCCCCGCTCGAGCTTTGCGCGCATGACGGCGAGCGGCGTGCGCAGATCATGAGCGATATTGTCGCCGGCGCTTTTCAATTGATCGAGCAGGCGCGCGAGTTCATCGAGCATGAGATTGACGGCGCGCGATATCTTATCGATGTCGTCGCCGTAACCGCCGAGCGGCAGGCGCGCCTTGAGGTCGCCCTGCATGATTCGCGCAATCGTCTCGTGTATGATTGCAAGGCGCCGCGTCGCCCGCCTCGCGAAGAAGGCGCCGATGGCCAGCGTAAGCACGATCGCCGGTCCAAGACCCACAGCGAGCGAACGCAGGGCGGTTCCCCGGATGGCGTAGACTTCGAGCAGGCTGCGGCCGAGCAAGAGCACGCCGCCGTCGGCGCGCCTGCGCGCGACAAAAAGCGCCGGTTCGGAGCGCCCCTCCGCCGCGCCAGGAGGGCGCGCAGCGGCGACATAGTGAGCTTCGCCGTCGACCGCGATATCGGGGATTTTCTCGATATTGCCGTAAGCGAGCGTCCCGTCCGCGCGGAACAGAGCCACATAGTCGAGGCGACGCAAGTCGCGCGTCAGGCGCAACTCGAGCGCGCGCTTGAGATCGTCATCGCTCTCATTGACGCCCTTTGAGGCCTCATCGACCAGAACAAGGCGCAGCCGAGCGACGTCGGAGGTGGAGATTTCAAGATAGACCAGCGCAAACACCGCGGCTGTAGCGGCGGTGGTGGCAAGAGCAAAGGCGACGGCGAGGCGAAAAGCCGTCGATCGAAAGAGCTCAAGCATCCGCATGGAGCATGAACCCGACCCCGCGGATGTTGGTGATCAGCGGCGCCTCGCCCTTGGCGTCGATCTTGCGGCGCAGATTGCTGATATGCACATCGACGACATTGGTCTGCGGCAGAAAATTGTAGTGCCAGACGTCCTCGAGCAACATGGCGCGCGTCACGACCTGGTCGGGTCGGCGGACAAAATATTCGAGCAGCTTGAATTCGCGCGGCAGCAAATCGATCGATCGTCCGCTCCGGTTCACGCGGCGCTCGACGAGATCCATTTCCAAGGAGCCGACCCGCAGCCGCGTCGTTCTGACATCCTCGAGGCGGCGCAACAAGGCTTCGACCCGCGCGGCCAATTCGCCCATCGCAAAGGGCTTGACGAGATAGTCGTCGCCGCCGGCTTTCAAACCGCGGATGCGTTCGTCGATCGCGGTGAGCGCGCTGATCACCAGAACCGGCGTCTTGATCCCGTCGTCGCGCAGGGCCGCCACGATCGAGAGCCCGTCTTCGCCATGCAGCATCCTATCGAGGATCAAAATCGCCGCATCGCCCTCACGCGCGGCGCGCAGGCCCTCGTCGCGCGTCGGCGCGAGGCGGACTTCGTAGCCGCGCCGGCGGAGCTCGACCCTTATCTCGTCCGCCAATTCCGGCTCGTCTTCGACCAGAAGCACTGTCGGGAGCCTGACGGAGCGATCGACCGGCATCGCCGCCTCCTGTCCCTTCCGCCATCAACGCCCCGGCTTGCGGTCATACATCCCTCGGCTCGGCTCGCGCAAGGCGCCTCCTCGGCCCGCATCGCCAACCGCTTGCGGCCAAAGGCCTAATAGCCTTCGCAATTCGCACAAAACAAAACGGCCGCCCCGAACGGGGCGGCCGGATATTGGGGCGGCGATTTGGCCGATCAGAACGGATAGTAGCGAACGCTGGCCATCACGACATTCTCGTCGGCTTTCGGCGTCACCATAGGCGCATGACCAGGCGCCGCGGTCCCGCTCAGCCCGGCGAAGCCCTGATCTTGAATGAACTCATACTGCAGGCCCCACTTCACGAGACCATAGTCGCCCTTGGCGACTGTATCCCAGAAGCCGATCGTCACTTCTCCGACCGACTTCGGCGCCTTGTATGCCGTGCAGGTCGCGGTCACGAGGTTGGTGAAGCAGCCTCCTTGAACGTCGGCTGGATTTCCCCAACCGAAGCCGGACGCTGTGCCGGGCGTAAATACCGAACCGGTGGTCTCCTCGCCGGCGTAGCCATAGATATCCAGCCAGGGCGCGGCATGCACGATCAGGCCGGCAAGCCCCATCGTCTCCGGCACCGTGCGGAACGCGCCCGTCGTCGACGAATAGGTGACGTCGGGCAACTGGCTGGTGCCGTAGCGGCCAACGCCGTTGCCGGTCAGAGCGGAGAATTGCGCATCAAGCCAACCCGGTAGGATTTGCGCGACGATGCCGCCGCCGAAGCCGCCGCCCATGGTATCGTGATTGCCAACCGGGAAAGGCGTACCAGCCGTATTCACCGTCTCATCGGTGAACTGCCTCAGCAAACCGTAGGCTTCAACATGCACTTTGTTGGCGCCGAACGTCGGATCCCAAGACGCCTTGGCGATCAAATCCGGCATTTGATTGAGAGTATAGGTGTTGCAGGCGTTGATCAGCGAATCGCCCGACGGGTTCGTCGCGGCCCCGCCGCCGCAACCATTGGCTGATGTCGCAACGACCCCGGTTGGAACCGAGCCGGCAATGATTGTCGCGGGCAATTCCGCCGATCCGGCAATTTGGAAATTGTAGCCAACGTCCTGCACGTAACGCAACTGCGGCGTGCGGTCCCAGGTGAAGCCCGCAACGTATTGCGCATCGATCGTGAGCGGAATTTGCTCCTGGCGGGGCTTGATGCCGCCGAAGCCGTTAAGCGTGGCCAACGACCAGGTCTGGCCCGCAAGGAGGTGACCGCCCCACGCATTGTTGTCGATTTGCGCATACAAGTGGCGAATGCGCGGCGTGAACGAGTCCGATTGGTTGAAGTTCGCCGTCTGTGCAGCGCCGAGGAAGTCGAACTCGCCGTAGCCGGCGAAAACCCAGGCCGGGTCGACCTTGCCTTCGACCAACAGAGAGAGCCGGCTCTGCCGCGCGCTCCACTTGAACTCTTGGGCGTGCCCGACCGCATTGTTAGGATAAGGAACAGCCGCAAAGGGCGTATCGATATCCGATTCCATGTTGTGGTCGCGCCACAAACCTTCGAGGGCGAAGAAGCCTCCCGGAGTAATCGTCAGACCCTTGTAGCAAAACTTGCCCGGCGGACAGTATTCGATCGGGGCGCCCTTCGTCGTCGGCAACGGCCCTCGGGCGACGACACGGGCGACTTCAGCTTGGGTCTGCGCTTGGCTGTGGGCTTGAGCGTCGAGGCGTTTTTCGAGGGCGAGCAATCGTGCTTTCAAATCGCGAATTTCCGCAGCCGTGGCCGCGGCGTCGTCCGCATGCGCAGGCGCGGCGCTGGTCAAGCCAAGAACGCCGAGGGCCAGAGACGCCAACAGCGTCGTTCGGAAATTCGCGCACATAAGTAACGCCCCCAATTTGTGTATCGAATAGCCGTAGGGGCGGCTTATGACGGTTCAGCAACAATGGACGAGCCGTCCGATTCAAAGCTTTGATGGAGACCACCGCGGCCGTCACGAAGATCGGTTCCCGCTCCTATTATCCAATTGGTATTACTACCGAAGTCTCCGGTCGTTACATTTTGGCCACAGTGCAACATTTTTCGAGGGCCTATACACAGTTTTCGTCCCTCCGGGGCCCGCCGATCTGCCGGTCGATCAACGATTCGCAGCCGTCGCCGACCCGCGCCAAACTCGCCGAAAATCTGGCGCTTCGCGCCAAGGTCGGGGGAGCAAAGCCGGGGCTGCGAATGCCAAAGTCGCCGGCAGGGCAGTCCTCTGCGAGAGGGTGATGAGGCCCCTGGCTGGCGCCGTAACCGCCACGCGCGCCCTTCACCACGTCTGGACGCTGATCAGGCCCGTCATTGCTCGATACTGATCGAAATCATATGTTGCCACTCTTGGATTATTGCTTACTCTAAGTTGAGTTGCGAGGTGATCGCGATGGCAAGAATTCCGGTCCGTTTGTTGGCCTGCTTGGCGCTTTCGACACTGTTCGATGCAACTTCCTTCACCAGCGCTGTCTCGCAACCTGCGCGGTTCCTTGTTCCATGTAAGTATCCTCAAGGGTGGAACTCGACCGATGCAAGTCGAGACGTCAATGGAACGCCGGCTGGCTTCGATCATCAGTGCATTGTCGAGTATCAGCCTCCCGGACGGATCTTGATCCCTTGCGGCGCTCGCGACGTTTTTAGTTCGATCAATGCGGCCAGGGACTTCTATGGTTGGCCGGTCAGAGTCGAGTATCAGTGCGGTGGCGTTTCGGTACATTGACGACGCTGATGTCGGTTCAAGAGGTCGACGGATGCAGCCGGACGTTCCGGCGCCCGTCAGCGAGAACCGGATGTCCGCTCGCCGAGAATATTGTCACGATATAGCGTCGCTCGAGGAAGCTGGCGTCAGGCTCAACGAAGGGAAATGACAAATGCCCCAGCGGCTCGATACCAAAGGTGGCGCAATGAGAAGAGTCGCCGCTCTTTCGCTAGCGGTCGCAACGGCTGTCCCGGCCGCAGCCTGCCTGAATCTTCATGACGACGCACCGATCGCCGTGGCGGCAAGCACGGCGCCCGCGCAAACTCCGGAGCGCGTTTGGGTCCCATGCAGCGAGCCCAACGGGTGGAACTCAACCGACGCGAGCCGAGAAGCGAATGGAGTGCCAAACGGATTTGATCACCAATGCCTGGTCGAGCGCCCAGGGTCTTAAGTTCTTGCCAATAGCGAAAGCGCAGCCGAGGCGGAGCGCGACTACTTCGGATCGCGCGGCTGGCTGCGTGAGCGCTTGGGCGATGTGACGCTGAACCTGCGCGAGACGCTCTTGGCCGATTGCAATCGCCGCCCGAAACACGGGCGACTATTACGGCCAGTATTCGGCTTACCTTTACTACTTTTGCTGCTACTTTAGCAGCATCAATAAAAAAAAAGATGGTAGCTCCTTCTTAAGAGTATCGGTCCCAGCGACCGTGCAAAGTCAGACGCAGGCGCGGCGCGTAGGGGCTGGCGTCTGCTTCGCTTTACCTGAGATCCTGTCGGCGAGGACCAACCGCCGGGATCGGAGGGCGGGCGACGATCGAAACGGCCGGAGCCGCGCGCGGGGCGCCTCATCACAGGAGACCAGCGATGAGCGATTTTCGCATCGAGACAGACAGTATGGGCGAGGTTCGCGTGCCCGCCGACAGGCTGTGGGGCGCGCAGACTCAGCGCTCCCTCGAATTCTTCAGCATCGGCAGGGACCTGATGCCGCATGAAATGATCGGCGCCTATGCGATCGTGAAGAAGGCCTGCGCCAACGCCAACCATGCCGAAGGCCGGCTGGAGAACGACGCGCATCGGCTGATCGTCGAAGCTTGCGATGAAATACTCGCCGGCCGGCACGACGACATGTTCCCCCTGCATGTCTGGATGACCGGCAGCGGCACGCAATTCAACATGAACGTCAACGAGGTCATATCGAACCGCTGCAGCCAGCTCGCCGGTTTGCCGCTCGGCTCCAAGAAGCCAGCTCATCCCAACGATCACGTCAATATGGCGCAATCGTCGAATGACACATTTCCCTCGGCGATGAACATCGCCGCGGCGATCGGCGTGAAGCGCCGCCTTCTCCCCTCGCTCGCAGCCCTCAAGGACGCCATCGCGGTCAAGGCGAAGGAATGGGACGACATCGTCAAGATCGGCCGCACCCACATGCAGGACGCCACGCCTCTGACCCTCGGCCAGGAATGGTCGGGCTATGCGTCCATGTTGGGAGACGATATCGATCGCATCGAGGCCGCGCTCAAGGGCGTTTATAGCCTGGCGCTCGGCGGCACGGCCGTCGGCACGGGCATCAACGCGCCGCACGGCTTCGCCGAGGCGGCGGCGGGGGAGATCGCCAAGCTCGCCGACCTGCCCTTTGACTCCGCGGCCAACAAATTCGCCGCGCAGGGCGCCCATGACGCTCTCGTTCACCTCTCGGGCGCGCTACGGACCTCAGCGGTCTCTCTCTATAAGATCGCCAACGACATAAGGATGTTGGCCAGCGGCCCGCGCGCCGGCCTCGCCGAACTCGCAATCCCCGCCAATGAACCGGGCTCCTCGATCATGCCCGGCAAGGTCAATCCGACCCAGGTCGAGGCGCTGACGATGATCTGCGTGCAGGTCATGGCCAATGACGTCGCGGTCGGCTTCGGCGGCGCCGGCGGCCATCTCGAGATGAACGTCTACAAGCCGCTGATGATTTTCAACCTCATGCAATCGATCACAATCCTCGCCGACGGATGCGAGAATTTCCGCAAATTCCTCGTCGAGGGCGCGCGGCCGAATTTGAAGAAGATGCGCGAACACGTCGAACAGTCGCTGATGCTGGTTACCGCCCTCGTGCCGGTCATCGGCTATGACAAGGCCGCCAAGATCGCCCATCACGCCATGGAGCACGATTTGACGTTGAAAGCCGCGGCGTTGCAACTCGGCTTCGTCAGCGAAGCCGAGTTCGACCGCGTGATCGTTCCGGCCAAGATGGTGAGGCCATATGTCGCGGACTGACAGCCCAAGAGCCTCGTCCCAAGAGCCTCGTCCCAAAAGCCTCGTCCCAAGAGCCTAGTCCGAAGAGGTCGGAAGTAGACCGGCGTCGCTGGCGTTGGTGGAGGCGACGCCTTCGATCTCGCCGGGAGCCTGGCGATCAACCTGCGGCCGCGCATTTCGATGGAAAGCGACGCGGTCCCCGCCGCCGACCGGCGCATCCGCGCTTTCATCCGAATGGTCGTTCTTGCTCTCGCCTGGCCTTTGCCCGCTGGCCCGCCGGGTTGGTTGCGCGGCCGCGAGGACTCGCGCTCGACTTGCGCCCGGCTGACGGTCCCGATGCGTACAGACTGCGAGAACCTCCCTGAGGAGCCCACGACCGTCCAGATAGGCAATCTGTCGCGCGGACGGAGCCCAACGCGACTTCGGCAAGCGTCTCTCGACGAGGGGGAACAACCCGACCACGACATAATGGCCCCCCGGTCACCGCGATCGGGAGGCTCGGCGGACCGGTGCCGCAGGCCATGCCGACCGTGGACGTCAGCCGGACGGTCGCCTGGTGAGGCGGGACGATGTCCTTGCGCACGAAGATGACGCCGCCGCCGATGAAACCAATTCCTGAGACGATCTACGCCGCGATGCGCGAAGGATCGAGAAGGACGCGACCCTCACCAGTATGTTGGTGAAGCCGCATTTCGAGATCAGAATGATAGGGGCCGAGGAATCCAACCAGCGCATAGGCGCGCTGGCCCGCGCCCTTCTGGCGGAACTCGCGCTCCAGGCCGATGAGCGCTGAAAGGACGAAGGCGAGACCCAGTTCGGCAAGTTCCAGGCTTTGTCCCTAGGCTCAGCAAGCAGCATTGGATCGCTCCCTCAGCAAAGCTCGAGGCCATTGAAATTGCGCCTCTCCCGCGAGCCGCGCAAAAAAAAGAGTTTGTGAGCCCTCCGCGGGGCGCGCGGACCAAAAGCGCCTTGGCTCATCCCCTACGAAAGTTGGTAGGACTCCCTACGAAAGCTGGTAGGACGCCGATTTCGTTCTTGTATTGTCCACATGAACAGGCCGCCATGCGAGGGCGCCCGCGTACTCGTCATCGGCCGCTGTAGACCAAAAATGGTCGTACGGTATTTGCCGCGTCACACAAATGGTTGCATATTTGTCGCAAAAGGTGCATAAGCGCCGGTGTACCTCGGTTTTGTCTATTGGAGTTCATATGGCTAAGAAAGCAGTACGTCGCAAAGCGGCGCCCGTCAGACGCGTATGGTCGAAGGATGACATCCGCGTTCTTAAGGGCATGGCCCGCAAATCGCCCCTGTCAAAGATCGCGAAATCCCTCAAGCGAACGGAAGGCGCTACCCGCCATAAGGCGACGCTGATGGGCGTTTCGCTCAGAATGACCCCGAAGAAACGCGCCTCGAAGAAGCGCTGACGGGCGGTCGCGGCGCCGCAACAGGGCGATGAAAGGCCTTTGGATCGAGGTTCGACCGTCTTTCGACGGTCGAAACAGGCGGTCAACCCGCCTCGATGACGCCGCGAGTTAGGCTGGCGTTCGTTGGGTAGAGCGGGATGAGGCACGCCTGCAGGGCGTGATAGATATCCGGCTTGCCGACGAAATAACCGTTTTTTGGCTTAAGATCGTCGCCAAGTTGCGGCCGCCAGCCGCCAGCCCGCCGGTCGATGAGGCGCCGCGCCGCGAAGCCCCAGATGCGACGATACCAAGTCTCGTAGGCGCCCTCGCCATCGAGCCTCGCCAGAAAGGCGGCCGCGCCGATCCCTTCGCAGCAGGGCCACCACAACCGGTCGCGTATGAGCGGCGCGCCGCTCCAATCGAGCGTATAGTAGAATCCACCCCCGTCGTCCCAGCCCGATGTCGTCGCCTCCGCGAAAAGCGCCTTGGCGGTTACGGGCAGCCAATCCAAGCGCTTACCGCCAAGCGCCCACAGTTGCAGCCCGAGCCTCGTCCATTCCAGCGCGTGGCCGGGCGTCGTTCCGTAGGGACGGAAAATATCGGAGCCCTTGTAGTCGCGATCAATCGTCCAGTCGGCGCGATAGTGCTCGGGCACGCGCCAATGGTTCGAGGCGGCCATGCGGCGCAAAAAGAAGTCTGCGATGCCTTCCGCCTTGGCGAGATAGTTTCGTTCGCCGGTCGCTTCGAAGGCCGCCATGAGCGCCTCCGTCAGATGCATGTTGGAGTTCTGCCCGCGATAGGCGCTGAACGGCGTCCAGTCGTTCGAGAATTCGTCGGCGCTCGCGCCCCGCCCTGCCTCCCAGAATTTTTGTTCGAGAATCTCGCTGACGTCGGCGATCAGCCGATCGGCGTCGGGATGGCCGGCAAGCTTGGCGCTCGCGCCCGCCAAAAGGACAAAGGCGTGGCCATAGGCCAGTTTCTCGGTTTCTCGTGGGCCGTCGGCGTCGAAGGAAGAAAAATAGCCGCCCTGCTTGGCGTCGCGGTGGCGTTTCAGCAACGACTCCATGCCGTGAGCGACGAAATCGGCGGCGCCGGGCCGGCCGAGGAGATGGCCGATCGCGTAGCAGTGGACCATCCGCGTCGTCGCGTGCAATGGACGCCCCCGTTCGGCGGGCATGGCGCGACCGAATTCGTCGAGCGAGAAAAAGCCGCCGCCGGGATCGATCGATTCAGCCTCGAAGAAAGCGAAAAGGGAATCCGCCTCGTGGCGCAGCCAGCGGCGATGGTTGGTATCGTCGAGCCAGGATTTCGACGTCCTCGCGTTTCCCTCTTTTTGATCATCCATGGTCGGCGTCATCTCCTGCTGAAGCCCGACAATGACGAGCGCGCCGCGACTCGGCCGCGGTACCTATCCTTTTCGCGAAGCCAAATAAAGATGCGTCTCATAGCCAAGATCGAAGCTCCCGCCATGCGTTTCGATCTCTGCGGCGACGTTGGCAAGCAACGTCTCCCGCCGCGCCGCCTCGAGCATTTGATAGCGCGATACGCTGCGCAGGTATTCGACATAGCTTTGCGCAGAATACCGGCGCGACCAAATATAGCCTTTGTGCAGAACGCGGCCGAAAAGGCCCGACTGCTCGAAAGAGCCCGCGAAGGGGCCGCTCGGCAGATAGCCGGCCTCTGGCGGCGGTCCGACGACCGTCGGCGCGTGAAGCGCGTAAGTCCTCTCCAGCGCCTCGCGCAAGGGCGATGGAATGTCGGTCTGCGTGCTGCCGAAGACGGCGAGCGCGCCGCCCGGCGCCAAGGCCTCAAAGGCCTTCGCAAAGCGCATCTTCGGCGCGACCCAATGCCAGGATTGCGCGGCGGCGATGAGCTTGAAGCGGCCACGCTCAACCGGCCAGGCTTCGAAAGTCGTCTCGAGGAAACGCACATTGCTGAACGCCGCGAGGCGTCGCTGCGCGAGGCCGATCATCTCGCCGCCGGGCTCCAGCGCGACAATGTCAAGGCCTCGCCGCGCGAAATCTTCAGTCGCCTTGCCGGTCCCGCAGCCGATCTCCAGCATCGCATCGCCCGGCGACAAGGCGGCGGCGGTCATTACGTCCTCGAACAGGGCCTCGGGATAGCCGGCGCGCGCCCGGTCGTAGAGATCGGCGACCTGATTGAAGACAAAGCGCTGGTCCATGATCCCTCAATCGCCGATCGAGTGCGGGACGCCGCCGCATAGCTTCTGGCGCGCGACGTTGCGAACTGGCATAAGGGGCCATGAACGCAATCGCGAATCGCGCCTCCGGCGCACGCGCGCCGGCGTCGAGCGGCGACCCTGGCTTTGCGATCTACGTCCATTGGCCGTTCTGCCTGGCCAAGTGCCCATACTGCGACTTCAACAGCCATGTGCGCAACGCGCCGGTCGACGAGGCGCGTTTCGTCAATGCTTTTCGCGCCGAAATCCGCCACCGCGCCGCGATCACGCCGGGCCGGACCGCTCAGTCGATCTTTTTCGGCGGCGGCACGCCATCCTTAATGCGCCCGCAAACCGTGCAAGCGGTGATCGATGCGATCGCCGAAGCCTGGACCCTCGCGCCCGACGCCGAGATCACGCTCGAGGCCAATCCGACCAGCGTCGAGGCCGGCCGCTTTCGCGGCTATCGCGGCGCCGGGGTCAATCGCCTGTCGGTCGGCGTGCAAGCGCTGAACGATGCTGATCTAAAGGCGCTCGGACGACGGCACACGGTCGAGGAAGCGCTGGCTGCGGTCGACGTCGCCTCTGCGATTTTTCAGCGCACGTCGTTCGATCTCATCTATGCGCGGCCTGGGCAGAGTCTTTCAGCCTGGCGCGCCGAACTCGCCGAGGCTTTGAAGCGCGGCAGCGAGCATCTCTCGTTGTATCAATTGACCATCGAGCCTGATACGATTTTCGAGCGTCTGTGGAAATCCGGCAAACTGCGCCTTCCCGACCCCGATCTCGCCCGCGCCCTTTTCGACACGACCCAGGAGATCGCCGCCGCCCATGGACTCCCGGCCTATGAAGTCTCCAATCATGCGCGCCCCGGGGCCGAGAGCCGGCACAATCTCATCTATTGGCGTTGCGGCGAATATGCCGGCGTCGGGCCCGGCGCGCATGGGCGGCTGGTGACGAAGACGGGACGGCGCGCGCAGGCGACCGAGAAGCACCCGGAAATGTGGCTGACCCAGGTCGAGGCCGAGGGCCATGGGCTCGTTGAGAACGAATTGCTGTCAGCCGAAGAGCAAGGCGATGAATTCCTGCTTATGGGGCTGCGCCTCAGGGAGGGCGTCGACCCTAAGCGCTTCGAGCTTTTGAGCGGGCGCCCGCTCGACCGGCGACAAATCGATACGCTGAGGCTCGAAGGCTTCGTCGCCGAGGACGAGACGGGCCGCTTGCGCGTGACGCCGCTCGGCGCGCCGCTGCTCGATTCCGTCGTCGCTGACCTCGCGGCGTGAGTCGCGACGTCGCGCCGACGTCGAGCCCTTCAAAGCGGAAGAAGGGGCTCTCCGGCCGCGGATATTGCTTCGGCGCCTGATGAAAGGTACGACGCGCCCCCTCGAGAGAGGGTTGGGCGAGATCCAGCGACCTCTAGAGCATCGGCGGGCGGCCCGTGGCGTTGGCGTTTGTTTCCAGAGAGCCTCTGCGATTAAATTGCGAATCCGATGCGCTAAGCGCTACCTTCGTCATCCCTCGCCGCGCATCTTGGCCTGGAACACCGGCAGATGCTTGCGCTGCGCTTCGATCATGCGTTCGCGATAGACGCCGTAGATGACATCGGTGTCGTGGAGCGTCACGCCGGCGATTGTCGGTGAGGCGAAGGTCGGCAATTCGACGCCGCGCCGCGAGAGCTCCTTAGCGATGCGCGCGATGAGTTCGTGGGTCATGATCATCGCCAGAACCGTCGAGGATCCGGCGACCGGCCGGCTCCAGCCTTCGATCGGGACGATCGCATCCTCGATCGGCGCGCCAGTGTCGATCACCGCGTCGGCGGCGTCCGCCAGCCGCTTGCCGGACGTATGGCTGGCCGGTTTGTCGAGATTGGCCTTGGCCGTGATCGCAACGACGAAGAGGCCGCGATTCTTCGCATAGAGCGCGGCGTCTATGCCGGAAGCGTTGCGTCCGCTGTGGCCGTAGATGATGATGCAATCGCCAGCGTTGAGCGGCTGATGGTCGAGGAATCTCTCGGCGTATTTCTCGGTACGTTCCAGCCAGAGAAGTTCGCGCACGCCGCCTGGGCCTAGTACATTATGCCACATCACGCGCGGATCGGTCAGCGGATTGAATCCGACATACGAGCCATAGCGTGGAAAGGCTTCCTGTACGGGCAGGACCGAATGGCCGGAGCCGTAGAGATGGATCAGTCCGCCGTTGTGCAGCGTCTCGGCAAGCCGCTTGGCGACGCTGTCGAAGGCTGCGGCGTTGGTCTTGCTCGCCCGCTGAATCAATTCGCTCAGGCGGCTGATGTAAAGATCGGTCATAGTTGCGAACGCTCCTGTGAGAAGGGCTTGGCGCGAAGGGTCGAGCGAATTTCGTAACGATCGCCGCGCATCAAAGAGAGGGTGAATTCGAAGATGCCGCGCGCGTCGGCGCTGGTGCGCTCGACGACGAAGACAGGGCTGCCGCTGGCGACGCCAAGCAGCGCCGCCTCAGGCTCATCGACCGGCGCGACGCGATAGACCTCGCGCGCTTCCTCCGCCTTTAGACCGCAACGCGCCGCCAACGCCTCATAGAGCGAGCCGACCAAAGGACCATCGTCGAGAAGGCCGGCAACCCGCGCGAGCGGCAAATGCGCCGTTTGGATGCCGATCGGCGAATCGCCGCCAAGTCTCAGACGGCGAATGCGAAGCACGGAAGCGCCCTCTTCGACTTCGAGCGCGGCCGCGACGTCGCCCGTCGCTGCGATCACGTCTTGTGCGAGAAGACGCGAGCCGGCGGCCAGACCAAGATTGGACATTTCCTCAGTGAAGCTCGTCAGGCCGCGCGCGCCCGCGACCAATGTGGGGCTGCGCACGAAGGTGCCGCGGCCATGTTCGCGCCGAAGCAATCCGCTTTGCTCGAGGTTGCGCAACGCGTGGCGGATGGTGATGCGGCTGACGCCGAGCATGGCGCAAAGCCGGTCCTCGGCGGGGATTTGCGAGCCGGCGGCCCATTGGCCGCCCTCGATCAACGCGCGGATCGAGCGCTCGCATTGATGCCACAAGGGTTCGGGAAGTCGCCGGTCCGGCGGGGGAAGTCGCGTGCTCATCGCACGCTCCGCCAGTTGGGGCCGGACAATCCGGCGATTGCGGCGCCGACCAGAGCCGAGCGTGCGCCAAATCTTCCCGTCCGGATTTCGATTCCCCTTAGATGAGGCGGAAGATGGCGCCGCATGGCGGCGAGCAGCGCCGGCGCGAGGACGTCAAGCGATTCGGCGACGCCGCCGGCAAACAGAAGCGCCTGCGGATCGAGGAGGGCGACGGCGACGGCGGCGGCGATTCCGATCGCAGCGGCAGGCTTGGCGACGGCGTCGAGCGCGCGTTTGTCGCCAAGGCGCGCCGCCGCGATCAATTGCGCCCCGTCAGCGACGCCGACGACCCCCGCGGCGAGCAAATCCAAAGCGCGGCCTGCGGCGATGCGCTCGAGCCAACCGCTGTTCGAATGACCCGGATCGCTCAATTCCGCACAGGCCCAGCCGAAGGAGCATGCGCCCCCTTCAGCGCCTTTAATGATCCGACCGTCCGCCAGAACCGCTGAACCAACGCCGGTGCCGATCGACAAGAGAATCGCATCCGTAAGGCCGACTGCCGCGCCATGGGTCGCCTCCGCCAGGAGCGCGAGTTGCGAATCATTGCCGAGCGCCAGCGACGCATGAGGCGCAAGATCGGCAAGATCGACGCCGTCGAGCCAGGGCAGATTGGGAATCCAACGGCAACGCGTCTCGACGGCAAGGCCCGGAACTGCCAAACCCACGCGTGCGATCGGCCCGCGCTGCGCGAGGATCTCGCAGACGCGCTCCCGCAGCGAATCAACATCATCAGGCGCTGGCCAGCGCCCAATCTCGCTGACATTGGCGATGTCGCTCGCTTCGGCGAGGCCTGCGCGCAGATGGGTGCCGCCGAGATCAAGGGCGAGAATCTGGCTCATCCGCCGAGACCGGATTGGATGATGCTGTTGATGAAGGCGCGCTGAAGCACCGCAAACAGCAGAAGAGGCGGCACAACGGCGAGCGTCGCGCCGGCCATCACCAGATTGGAATTCATCGCGCCGCGATTGTAGCTCAGCAGCCGGCTGAGGCTGAGTACGATCGGATAGGCCTCGCCATTCCCCTGCAGAATGGTCAGCGGCCAAAGGTAGCTGTTCCAATGATAGCAAAAGGCGAAGATCGACAGCGTCGCCACGGCCGGTAGGATGTTCGGCGCGACGATGGCGAAGACGATCCGCAATTCCGAGGCGCCGTCGATCCGCGCCGCTTCGACGAGTTCGTTCGGCACGCCCACAATGAATTGCCGCATCAGGAAAATGCCGAAAGCATTGGCGAGATTGGGAAGGATGACGCCGGCGAGGCTGCCGTCGAGCCCCAGCGATCCGACCATCCGGTAGAGCGGGATCAGCGTGACGATGGGGGGCAGGAACATGGTCGCGACGATGATGGCGAAAAGGGCGTCGCGTCCCTTGAATTCATGTTTGGCGAAGACATAGCCGGCCATCAGGCTGGTGACGACAATGCCGATCGTCGTCGCCGCGGCGATGATGGCGGAGTTCAAAAAGGAACGGCCGGCCTGAATGACGTCGGCGACTCTGGCGTAGGCGTCGAGGGACGGCGTCGCCGGCCACCAGACCGGCGGCGTCTGCATGGCTTCAGCCGGCGTCTTGAGACTGCTCAGCAGCATCCAGGCGAGCGGGAAAGCAGCGGCGACGCCGATGAGGACGACGAGACCCGTCAGCAGCGTCTGGTGAAACGCATCCGAGCGCCCTGCGCGCCGGGCGGCCGCGCGCCCGAGTTCAGCAGTGATCGCCGCCCCGCTCATTGCGCGCGCTCCCGGGCCGCGGCGAACAGGGCCGCAACCGTCGCGATCAGCGCGAGGAGAAGCATGACCGCCATGGCCGAGCCAAGCCCGCCCTGCGCCCGCTCGACGCCGACGCGGCGGATATGGAACGTCAACACGCTGGTCGCGCCGACCGGCCCGCCTTGCGTGATCAGCGCCACCGGCTCGAACACCTGCACGGCGTTGATCAGCGCGATCACCGTGCTGAACAGCAAGGTGCGGCGAAGCAGCGGCAAAGTGACATGGCCGAAGGCCTGCCATCGGCTGGCGCCGTCGAGAAGGGCCGCCTCATAAAGCGAGACGGGAATTTGCGTGAGTCCGGCGACAGCGAGCACGGTAAAATAGCCGGTTTGCTGCCAAACGTTGAGAAAAACGAGCGAGACCAGCGCAGTGTCGGGCGACGACAGCCAGTCGAGGCCGGGCAGGCCGATCCAGCCAAGCATTTGATTGTACGGTCCCTCCGCCGGCGAATAGAGCTTCGACCAGACGAGAGCGACCGCGATCGAGGGGACCATATAGGTCGAAAACAGGATGGCGCGGAGCGCGCCGCGGCCGAACGCGTAGGACTGATGAATGAGCACGCCGAGCGCGATCGACAGCGGCAGGATCATTAGGATCGAGAGCGCGGCGTAGAGAGCGGTATTGACGAAGGCTGTGCGAAAGTCGCGCCCGACCGACGTCGGCCCGAAGAGGTCGAGAAAATTGTCGAGGCCGATGAACTCAGCCGCGTTGAAAGGCGTCTGCGTCGACCAGCGATGCAGCGACAACCAAATCGTCAGCAGGATGGGCGCGAACATGAAGGCGGCGATGAGGCCGACGCCCGGCGCAAGCAGCGCAGGCGCGGCGAGCCCGATCCTCAGCCGCCGCGCCTTGACGATGCTCGTGGTACCATGAGCCATGGGCGAGCCCGCTCCCGCGGCGGAGCCGCCGCCGCTGGCGCCTATTTCGCCGCCTTGGCCAGGATCGAAGCTGCGTCGGCCTGCGCCGCCGCCTGCGCCGCAGCGGCGGTCTCCTTACCGAACTCCACCGCCTCGATATGCTGCTGCAAGGCTTCGCTAAACTCCTGCCCGCCGAGTACGACCGGATAAGGCCGCGCGTCGGGCAGCCCGGCGACATAGCCGGCGAGGAACGGCGTGTTCAATTGGTCCTTGAAGGCGGCGACGTCGGAGGTCCGCGACGGCAAGATGCCCATCGAGATCAAGATGTCGCCCATCGCCGAGGCGCCATGCGGCCCCGAAGTCGGGCCGTTCAGCCAGGCGAGGAATTCCCAGGCCGTCTTCTGCGCCGCCGGATCCGCCTTGGCGTTGACCAAAGTCATCCAGGAATAGGAGATCGAATGGGAGGCGTCGCCGCTCGGCCCGACCGGGACCGGCGCGGTCGCGATGTCCTTGTACCCGTCCTTCATCCCGCTTTTGAGCGCGCTCTCCCACCAATTGGCCATGATGATCATCGCCGTCTTGCCGGAGACGAAATTGTCGAGGAACGGCCCGGTCGTATTGGCGTCGGCCGTGCCCATCGCAGGGACGCTGGCGCCGGATTTGATCAGCTTTTCATAGAGCGCAAATGTCTCGCCGGCCTGCTTTGAATCGAGCATCGGCTTGCCGTCGACGATCAGCGCGCCGCCGTTCGAAGCCAGGAGCGAAGCAAAAGGATGGACGACGCCGGCGGCCCA
>DASZFX010000070.1:0-3341 GCA_035939375.1 Roseiarcus sp. | reverse complement strand
GCTTTGTCGTTCGCATCGTCCTGGTCGAACAACGCTTCGCCTTTGACGATTCTATCGCCGCGCCGCACGTGAATGGCGACAACGAGCCCTTCCTGCGTCGGTCCGACTTTGACGAAATCGGCGTCGGCATAGCCTTGCCAGGCGATAACCCGCGGACCTTGCGGGCGCAGGAAGAACCACCAGCCAGCGAGGCCGACGCCGATCAGCGCGATCACCGGGAGCAGGCCTCTGCGCACGACTTGACCTATTGCAACGCAACGATATAGTTACATTATCACCAAGCGCCAGCGGCGGCAAGGAAAGAATGTCCGAAGGGCAAGCAGCAGAGGCAGCGCTCGAAAAAGGGGCGTTCCGGCGCGGACCGGGCGGTAGGCCGACCCGAAAGGAGGCCGAACGGCGCCATCGCGAGCTTCTTGAAACGACTAAGCGCCTGCTGCTCGAACGCGGCTGGGAGGCGACCTCGATCGACGAGATCTCCCGGCAGTCCGGCGTCGCCAAGCGTTTTCTTTACGCGCGTTATCCTGACAAGGCGGCGCTGTTCGCGGCCGCGGTGGCGCAATTTCGCGACGAACAGATCGGCGCGCTCGGCGCTTTCGATGCGCCGCCCGACGATGTCGAAGAAGGGCTCTTGGCGCTTGGGCGGCGAATGATGGATCTCGCCTTGCGCGACGAAACGCTGGCGATCATCCGCCTGTTCCTCGCCGAAGCGCCCCGCATGCGCGATTACGCCAAGCTTTTTGCAGAAAGCTTTCCCCGTCGCGGCCTTGCTGGGATTTCGCATTTCCTGACGCTCTACGCCGAGCGCGGCGCCTTGACCCTCGACGACGCCGAACTCGCCGCCCAGCATTTCGCCATGCTCATCATCGGCGTGCCGCAACGCCTGGCGATGCTCGGTCATCGCGATCGGCCAGAGGCGGAGGAGCGTCGGTTGCGCTCGGCGGTGAAGCTGTTCCTTGACGGATGCCGGCGCAAAAGCCGATGACCGTCGCCGGACTTGGAGGGAACGATGCGCGGGAACAAACGATCGCAAGGGGCGTTAAAGCGATTCGATCCGCTAGGGGCGCCTAATGGATGACGCTGCTGCCTCCGATCATAGACCGCCGCCCGAGACAATTCTTTTCGTTGAGGATGAAGTGCTCACGCGCATGGATATGGCGGAATTCTTGCGTCAGTCCGGCTACCGGGTCAGCGAGGCGGCGAGCGCCGCCGAAGCGATCGACGCCCTGAACTCCAAATTTGCCGTCGATCTCGTCGTCACCGACATAAGGATGCCGGGAGAAACAGACGGGTTTGGGCTTGCCGAATGGGTTCGAAACAATCGGCCAGGGGTCGAAGTGATCCTGAGCTCCGGCGATCCGCGCTCGAAGGAACGCGCGGAGGGATTGCCGGAACTCGGCCCGTTTCTTCCCAAGCCCTATACCGGCCGAGCCTTGCTTGATCTCGTCAAGCAAGCGCTCGCGAAGCGAACGCCAGACGCGAGCGGCGTTGCCGGCGCGGCTTGATTGCAAGGCTTGCGGGCCGGTCGTCCGACAAAAAGAAGGCGAATTCGTCAGCGGGGCCCCGCCTCCCGACATAGGCGCTTTTTGCCCAAGGCTGTCGCTCAATCGCGTCTGGCGAGCGACCATGGCTTCTGATACGGCGGCTTTGGGCATTGCGGTGATGCGGCGGCGCGCTCTGCCGGCGCCGAACCGCCGCCGTACCTATTGATCTGCGCCTCCATCTCCAACGCCGCAAGCTTCGTGCTGCCGATCTCGAATCCCGCCAACTTCGTCGTCTTCGGTCTCTCCATGCCGCCGCGTCCTGACGGCGTGATGAGCGATGGTTTTCGAGCCGTCGCGTGTCTCGCCCCTGGACGGCGCCGGCGCGGCGGTTGCAAACTGTCGCGCCGCACTCTTTTTTAGAAGGCGCCGGCTCGAGAGGAGACGCCATGACCGCGATCGCTTTCATCGGCCTCGGTAATATGGGCGGACCGATGGCCGCCAATCTCGTCAAGGCCGGCCATGGCGTCGCCGGCTTCGATCTCGTGGCGACGCTACGCGAGGAGGCCGCTTCAAGCGGCGTCGCCATCGCCGCTTCGGCGCGCGAAGCGGTCGCGGCGGCGGACGTCGTCGTCACCATGCTGCCAGCGGGGCGCCATGTGCTCGCGGTCTGGGACGATGTCCTATCGGCCGCCAAAAGCGGCGCGCTCTTCATCGATTCTTCGACCATCGACGTCGACAGCGCGCGGCGCGCCCATCAGGCGGCGAAGAGCGCCGGCGTCGCCTCGCTCGACGCTCCGGTCTCCGGCGGCGTCGGCGGCGCCAAGGCCGGCACGCTCACCTTCATGTGTGGGGGCGCGGAAGGCGCCTTCGCCGCCGCCAAGCCCATCCTCGAAAAGATGGGCAAGCGGATCGTTCATTGCGGCGAAGCAGGCGCCGGCCAGGCGGCGAAAATCTGCAACAACATGATCCTCGGCGCGACGATGATCGCGACCTGCGAGGCTTTCGTACTTGCCGAGAAACTCGGCCTCTCCGCGCGGGCGCTCTACGATGTCGCCTCGACCTCTTCCGGCCAGTCCTGGTCGCTGACGAGCTATTGTCCCGTTCCCGGCCCAGTGCCCGCTTCGCCCGCCAACAATGGCTACAAGCCCGGCTTCGCCGCGGCGCTGATGCTGAAGGACCTGAAACTCGCGCAGGAAGCGGCGCTCGGCGCCGGCGCCGCAACGCCGATGGGCGCGGAGGCGGCGCAGCTCTACGCGCTGTTCGCTGCGGCCGGCCACGCGGGCGATGACTTTTCGGGGATCATCAATTTCATCCGGGGCGAGGGGCGGTGAGCCGGCGCGGCCCGCGGAGGGGGTGGCGTCGTTCGCTCTGTACCTCGAACGAAGGCGCTTGACGGCGACGAGGCGACGTCGCCCGCGGGGTATTCCACGATTCTGGCCTGGCCGACGTACGCAGCTCCACAGCGCCGATGCCCGACTGCCATCGCCGTGCTCGGCGTCAAGGCCTAGCCGGCTTCGCCGGCCGCTTCGCGAGCCTTGACCCCTCCACGCATCTGCGTTTTGTGGTCAGGAAGTTTTGGTGAGCGAACCGGCCCATGGCCGGTATCGTCACCAAAACCTCCTGACGACCAATATGCCGCGCCGCCTCATTGCAGTCACCCGAAGGGTCGAAGCGAAGCGGAGAAGCGCCGAAGGCGCTTGACGGCGATGAGGCGACGTGGCCCGCGGGGTATTTCACGATTCTGGCTCCGTACCCTGGCCGACGTACGCAGCTCCACAGCGCCGATGCCCGACTGCCATCGCCGTGCTCGGCGTCAAGGCCTAGCCGGCTTCGCCGGCCGCTTCGCGAGCCTTGACCCCT
>DASZFX010000069.1:0-21554 GCA_035939375.1 Roseiarcus sp. | reverse complement strand
CCATGTCCAAATCGCCCGGGGCGAACGCGTGCTGATCACGGGCGATCAGGACGGCGGCTTGACGACTTTGTTTCGCGCGATCGCCGGCCTGTGGCTCTGGGGATCAGGCGTGATTCGTCTTCCCGCGTTGGAACCGATCATGTTCATGCCGAGGCGTCCCTATATGCCAGCCGGGCCACTTCGCGAAGCGTTGGTCTATCCATCGGCGGCCGATACGTTTCGCAACGAGGACCTTGCCGCGGCCTGCGCGCGGCTCGGGCTCGCCCACCTTTGCGGGCAGCTTGATCGCGACGCGAATTGGGGCGATGAATTGGGAGGCGATGAGTTGCAACGCCTCGCTTTCGCGCGTCTGCTGCTGCATAAGCCGCGCTGGGTGTGTATCCATGACGGCGCGGACGCTCTCGACGAGGCTGGCCACAAGACGGTCATCTCCATCTTCGACAATGAACTCGCGGCGGCGGCGGTGATCATTCTCGGTCGCCAGGATCTGAGCGAGGGATTCTCGAAGCGCGTTTTGCAGTTGGTCAAGATGTCGACGACGAAATCGGCCGCCGCCGCTGGGCCAGGCTAGGCTAGGCTAGACTAGATGCGGGCAAGCCGTTCGCGCCATCGCGTCAAGCGCCGCACGGCTTTTGGCGTCGGCGCCTGAAGATGGGCGAAGAATTCCTCGGTGCAGGCTGCCCAGGTAAATCTTTGGGCGAAGGCGCGGGGGGCATTGGAATCATCCGGCAATCGCAGCGCCGCGGCGATGGCGCGGCCCAAATCGGGGTCCATCGCGACGAACCCCTTGCCCGCGCCGTCTGCGAATATATCGGATGGCCCCGGCGCGGGAACGGCCGCGATGCGGAGCCCGGCCGCGCTGGCTTCCAGCAACACAAGACCAAAGGTGTCGGTCGTCGAAGGAAAGACGAAAAGATCGGCGGCGGCGTAATGCCGCGCCAGATCCTCGCCTGACAGCGCGCCGAGAAAATGCGCATCAGGATACTGCTTCTGCAAAGCGGCGAGATCAGGACCGTCGCCGATGACGATTTGGCTTCCGAGCCCGGCGACATCCAGGAACGCCCGCAGATTTTTCTCGACCGAAACGCGCCCGACATAGAGCAAGACTGGGCGCGGCGCGTTGGCGTAGGCCGCGAGGTCTTTGCCATAGGGGCGGAACAAATTCGTATCGACGCCGCGCGACCAGCGAACGAGCCGTCGAAATCTTCGCGCCCGGAGCTCCTGCTCGATCGACGCCGTCGCGACCATGACGACGCTTGCCGGCGCGTGGAAACGGCGCAACAGGGCATAGGCCGTCAGCCGCAGAAAGCCTTGCAGGAAGCGCGGCGTACGCGCAGCCAGATACTCGGGGAATCGCGTATGGTACGCTGTCGTAAAAGGCAGGGTCCGAAACAAGCACAACCGCCGCGCGGCCCAGCCCAGAGGTCCCTCGGTCGCAATATGGATGAAGTCGGGTTGAAACTCGCGCAGCACCCGCTCCAGGCGACGATGAGCGAAAAATTCCAGCTTGATTTCCGGATAGAACCGCAAAGCGAACGTCAGCCGCCGGTTTAGGTCTGGACCGACGATGCGCGTTTCATGTCCCAGACGCGCCAATTCCTTGGCCGTCGCCTCCAAAGTCCGCACGACGCCATTGACTTGCGGAAACCAGGCGTCCGAGATGATCAGGATTTTCACGGGAGCGAAGCTTCGGCATTCCCTATCGGTGAATCAGGCGCCTCAGCTAATCATTTCGGCAATCTCGACGATAGTCCGAGTTTTGCGAATTGGCTTTGCTCGCCCGGCCGCCACTCAGCCGCATGATTTGCGGCCGCACGACGGTCGGAAACTTCGGGCGCCGGGGGCCTATCAAGTCGCCTTGGATCTAAAGGCCAATCGGCGGCGCAAGCGCCTGAAGATGTTGGCGCGGGGGTCGTTAGTCGGCGCGTCGCATGGTCCAAATTTGGCCGCTCATATCGACGAGATAAAAGCCGTTCCGCGACAACTCGCTAAATGTTTCGGAATCGCTGAATGCTACCGTCGCCTGCGTGCAAAGCATCGCATCCGTGATTTGGTGGCGATTTTGCTGATTGAAATGCCGCATTGAATCTCCAACAGGTGTGTGGCGATGCAATAGCGGTAGCATATTTTGTTGCAATGCACAAGAAATTGCTGCGCTGCATCAATATGCCGCAGATCAAATGCTTGAACGAGGCCCGATTCCGTCAGGCGGCCTTCTTCACGCTATCCTTCAGGAGCCGGAGCCGCACGAGGCTTTCGGCGGTGGCGACAATGGCCTCTTCCCTCGAGCGCGGCGCCCAGCCCAGCACGCGCAGGGCTTTCTCGTTGCTGGCGTTCTTCATCTTGCCGAGCTCGGGCAGAATCTGCTTCACTGCCGGATCGCGCATGGCCGCGATGCGCACGAGCCAATTCGGCAATTGCCAGGTCGGCGCCCTATCGGCCGACGCGCCCATCCGGGCCTTCAGCACCTTGGCGATGTCGAGCACCGACATAAAGTCTCCCGCAACGGCAAGGAAGCGTTCGCCCTTTGCGGCGGGATGCGTCATTGCGCGAACGTGCAAGTCGGCGACGTCGCGAACGTCGACCACGCCAAAATAGAGTCGCGGGACGCCGGGCAGGGCGCCGTCCATCAGGCGCTGCACCAAGAGGATCGAGGTCGAATAGTCGGGCCCGAGGACCGGGCCGAACACCGCTACCGGATTAACGACGGAAAGCTCGAGCCCGCCTCCTTCGTTGGCCATGAATTCCCAGGCCGCGCGCTCGGCCAGGGTCTTCGATTTCACGTAGGCGCTCACGCCCTCGCCCTTGGGATCCGTCCAGTTCGTCTCGTTGAACGGCGTTTCTTGCGGCTTGTGGCCATAGCCGATCGCCGCGAAGGAGGAGGTCAGCGCGACGCGTTTGACGCCTGCGTCGCGCGAGAAACGCAGCACGCGCAGCGCGCCCTCGCGGGCCGGTACGATCAGCTCGTCCTCGCGCGTAGGCGCGCCCGCCGGAAAGGGCGAGGCCACATGCGCAACATAATCGCAGTCGGCGACGGCGGCAGCCCAGCCCGCGTCCTTTTCGAGATCGGCGACGACGAAGGACAGACGATCTCCCGGCTCCGCGCCGCCCTCCTTGAGCATGGCCCGCACGTCGCTTTCGCGTGTCAGGTTTCTGACCGTCGTGCGCACCTGATGACCCACGGCCAAAAGCTGGAGAATGAGATGGCTGCCGATGAAGCCCGACCCGCCGGTCACCAGAATTCTGCTCATCGCCGCCTCCTCATCGTCAATTCATTGCGCGAGGGCCCGCGGTTCTTCCTCGCATCGTTGAAGCAACACTGACGGCCCCGGTACGGGGCAATCCCCTCCGGTCGAGAGCGCATGAGTTTCGAACGTCGATACCGACAGGGACATGGCTCTCACCTAACAGCGAGCGTTCGAAACGTGACGGAATAGCGGCGGCGATCTACCGGCGGAATGCTATGGTCCCAAAGCGTTCGGGCGGGACCAGATAGCAGATAAGCGGAGCGCGATTCGAGGGTCAGGGAGACGCGGCGCCACGTCTCGCCCGATTTTCGACGGAGCCGAAACGTGCAGGGTGCGAGAAGCGAGACGCCGACCACATCGCCAAACTGCGGTTTGTCGCGATGCCAGCCGATACCGGCGCCGGCCGGGTATTCGTTGATCAGGACCTGCCGAAAGGCGTCCGCAGGCCGATCAAACGCCTTGGCGACCTTCTGCCGGAGCGGTTCGAGGAAAGCAGGAATTGGCGGCGCCTCCGCCATCGCGCGGCGACCATAGTCGTAGCGCCAGCCGAAGCCGACCACTTGCCGGCGAGCCTGGTAGCCATGGAAATCGAACGGCTTGAACGGCAAGGCGCCAAGGTCCCGCGCCAGCGCTTCCTCTTCCTCGGCCGTAATCATGTCATTCTGATAGCGAAACGCGTCCGGCATGGCGCTCTGAGCGCCAAACAGTTCCTCTTGGAAAGGGAGCGAGGCCGATTGAACCTGGCGGCGGCTTGCGGCGTTCATTCTTGCGCTAAGATAGGAGCTCCGCCATGCCCGCCAAGTCCGCCGCACAGCAAAAGGCCGCCGGCGCGGCCTTAGCCGCCAAGCGCGGCGAAACGCCGAAAAGCAAGCTCAGGGGCGCGTCGAAATCGATGATGTCGATGAGCGAGAAGCAACTCGAGGAATTCGCCCATACGAAACGCAAGGGCAAGCCGGAACACGTCGAAAAACGGTAAGAGGCGGGTCGCACGGCGTCCGTTGCTGCAACCGAAGTCGAGGACGCGCCCCGCCCGTCGGTCCAAGCTCCTTGAGTATCAGGCTCAAGGCATGCGGGTTCGGCGCGGAATAGCGGGCGGCGTAGAGACCGGTCGCGTAGTAGCGATTGTAACTTCACTCCATGTCGACTGCCGCCGGCGTGCGACGGACTGGGTCGTTTACGTACCTGTCCATTGAATTGTGTATCGTCATCTTAGTTCCTACCGACCGGCAGAGGGCGTCGGCTCACCTAAGTCAATTCACACATTCTCAGAAAAATAAGACGTGATGGAAGCGACTATTAGTTTGCATCATTGGGGCTCCATTGATTGACCCGGCGACAAATCGCGCTTTGGTTGATAAAGCGTGACGGGCGGTCTGAGTTCGGCGCCTCGTCCCCGGCCGAGGCGGCGGCCGCGCGTCGAGGCGGATGAAAACTGTCCCGCATTGAAACAGTTCATGCCGGCGCAGACCCAGCGACGCCGGACGGTCCAAATCGCAACCAGGCGGAATCGGGCCGGTTGCGCTTTCGCAGGCTCCGAGTACGATGGTCGCGATCGATGACGTGGGGACCCGTGCGATGGCTGTCGAATATGTGATCGTGGGCAGCGGCGTCAATGCGCTTGTCGCCGCGGCTCTGCTCGGCAAGAAAGGCAAGCGCGTCCTCGTCCTGGAGCGCAATGATCGCATCGGCGGCTGCATCCGAACGGAAGAAATCACCGCGCCTGGTTTCGTACACGACGTGATGGCGACGACGTTCGTTTTGTTCGTCACGTCCCCAGCCTATGCGGCCTTGTCGAACGATCTCGCCGCTCGCGGGCTTGAATTCGCGCATTCGCCGCTGCCGACCGGCGTGCTTCTGCCCGACGGTCGCCATCACGTCTTTTCACGAGATCGCGCTCGCAACATCGCCGCCTTTGAAGAGCTTTCCCAGGGCGACGGCGCGCGCTATCGCGCCGATATGGAGCGGCTCGGCACGGATGCGCCGTTTCTTTTCTCGCTGCTCGGCGGCTCGCTCTGGTCTTGGGGTATGCTGAAGGCCGTCGCGCGCGAAACGTTCAAACGCGGCCCGCGCGGCCTTGCAGCCTTCTTCGGCGAGGCCTTGGTCACCGCACGCGCCTGGCTCGAGCAACGCTATAGCGCGCCTCTGTTCCATGCGCTCTGGGCGCCCTGGGTGCTGCATGCGGGACTGGGGCCGGAGAGCGCCTATTCCGGTCAGATGGCCAAGGTGATCGCCTTTTCCCTCGAAGCCGCCGGCGCGCCTATCGTGAAAGGCGGCGCCATCAAGCTTCTACAAGCTTTCGAAGCATTGATCCGCGAGCACGGCGGCGAGATCAGAACGTCAGCCGACGTCGCTGCGATCCTCCTCGACGAGAAGGGCGTGGCGTGCGGCGTAGAGCTCGCCGACGGATCGAAGATCGCCGCGGCGCGCGGCGTCCTTTGCTCCGTGACGCCCAGCCAGCTTTACGAACGGTTGCTGCCCGCGAGCTTACGACCGGATGTTTCCGAACACCTCGCCGGCTATCGCTACGGCAAGGGCGATATGCAGATTCACTACGCGTTGAAGGCGCCGCCGCGCTGGCCGGTCGCGGAGCTCGGACAGGTCGCCCTGTTGCATTTGACGCCGGGTCTCGACGGCGTTTCGAAGGCGGCGAACGAAGCCGAGCGCGGCATGCTGCCGGCCGAGCCGACGATCTGCGTCGGTCAGCCGACCGCACTCGATCCGAGCCGCGCGCCCGAAGGCGCGGCGATCCTGTGGCTTCAGCTTCCCGAAGCGCCGCGCATCATCAGAGGCGACGCCGCAGGCGAAATCGCGGCGCCTGCGGATGGGCGTTGGACCGAAGAAATCCGCGAGCGCTTCGCCGACCGCGTCGAGGCGAGGCTCGCCGGTCATATCGATGGGTTCAAGGATCTGGTCGTCGCGCGCAAGGTCTACTCGCCGGCCGATCTCGAGCGCCTCAACATCAATATTGTCGGCGGCGATCCGTATGGCGGCTTTTGCGGAATCGACCAATTCTTCCTGTGGCGTCCCTTTCCAGGCTCGATCAATCATAAGACCGCGATTCCCGGTCTCTACCACATTGGCGCTTCGACGCATCCTGGGCCTGGGCTTGGCGGCGGATCGGGCTTTCTGGCGGCCAAGGCCATCGGTTGATCGCCTCGCCGGCGCCGCTACAGGCTCGCAACCGTCTTCAACACGCCGTCGAGCGCGGCGCCCTTCTCATCGACCAGCGCCGCCTGAACCAGTCGTCGCAACCATGCAGCGCCATCCTCGCGCCCGGCGAGAACCGGCAGCGCGCTCACCACGCGGTCGTATTTGGAGAGGCCGCGGGCGTGAGTGTCGGAATAGCCCTTGACGAGGCGGCGCGCGGCGAGGATTTCGACGGCGAGGTCGTAATTGGCCTCTGCGTAGCGGCGCGCCAATTCAAGCCAGGCTTCGAGATGGGCGACCTCATGGCGATGGCGGAGGGTCCCGCGACGAAAGCGACGCAATCCGGCCAGGAGATAAAGCGGCAGAAACCACCGTACTGAGCCCGACTGCACGCGCCGGCCCTTGTTGACCAGGCGATCGATCGACGCGAAAAGTTTCCGTCGGCTCTCGATCCAGCCGCCCAGGCTCGCTGGCAACAGGCCGACGATCTCTTCGGCCCGCGGATGCATATATTCGGTCGTATAGACGAGTTGGTCTGGCTCGGCCGAGACTTCGTCCCGCACGCGTTGAAAGCGCGTCGACCGCGTTTTCAGATCGGCGACGCGAATCACATCGTCATAGGCCATCGCAACGGCGACATATTTGGCGGCCCTCTCGGTAAGCGCGAAACCGCGCGCCGCGCCCGTCGTCCCCTCCAGCGCGTTGAAGACGGCGACGCGGTCGAGATAGTCGCCTGCATAAGCGGGGTCCTGGAAATCGACGAGACGCTTGACGCCGGCGAAGAGAAGCGGATGCAGGCCTTCAGGGAATTCCTTGGCGATGCGGTCGATGAGCGTATTGAGCGGCGCATGCGCGCTTGGCGCCGCCGGCAATGGATCGTGTCGCTTTGCCGGCGAGCGGCGCAGAATCTCAGGCTGCGGCGCTCCGGACGCGCGCTCGAAGCCCGCCGCAAAAGCCTTGAGGCTCGGCTCAATCCCCCTGCCGCCGGCTGCGATCACTTTCTCGAAAGCTTCGCGCGGAAACGGCAGAGCGCCGGCGCCAGCGAGCGCGCCGAAGAGAGCGGCGGAAATCACGCTGCCATGCTTGGCCGCGAGCGTCTCCATATCGAAGGCGATCGTGCGGCGGGCCGCGACGCCGGCGGCCTCGATCACCGCATTGGGATCGCCCGCGCCGTCGCCGGGCTTTTCCTTTTCGACCACGGCGAAAGAGCGGTGAGTGGAGGCGATCAGCAAGGTCTTCTCGGGCGTCGTCAGGCCGCGCAAGATCGAGCGGCCGGCCTCCATCAACTCCGCTGCAAGTACGATGTCGACGTCGCCCGGCGACGGCATCAACGACAGGACAGGCGCCTTGCCGTCCTTGGCCGGCAACATTTCGACGTAGTAGATAGTCGCGCCGGTACGTTGGGCGACGCCGGGCACCGAGGTCGATTGGGCGCACCAGCCGCAGGATTCGGCGAGCGCGACGATCCAATCGGTGAGCACGCCGCCGCCTTGCCCGCCCATGGCGAGAACGGCAAGCGAGATCGGCTTGTCGCTCGCATGGCGGAAAGTCTCGGTCATGGCCAGAGAGGAATTCATGGCGTCCGCATCACGCGGCGAAGACAATGCGCCTGGCCTCGCGGCGGCGCTGCAGGAAGCCTATGACGGCGCCGCGGATTTTTGCGAGCCGGAGATCCCATCGGCTCGGATTGTAAATGATGTCGGCGCGATAGAACGAGGGACACAGTACCGCCGCCTCGGCCACTTCGCCGCAATTGCCGCAGCCGACGCAATCATTGTCGACCGCCGCGACGGGATCGTCCCGCAAAGGATCGTCGGTATGCTTGACGGACAGCGACGGGCAGCCCGAGAGGCGAATGCAGGCGTGGTCGCCGGTGCAGACGTCCTCATCGACGCCGAAGCGCTCCTTGATCAGGCGCTTGCCTTCGCGCGCGGCTTGCGCGAACAAAGGCTTTACCCGGCGCTGCTTGTTGAGCATGCATTCGGAAGAAGCGACGATGATCTTGGGTCCCGGCTCTGACGTCGTCAGCGCCTCGCGCAATGTGTCGCGCATCGCGCCGACGTCATAGGTGCGATCGATCTGCCGCACCCATTTGGCGCCGACGCCCTTGACCGCTTCGACGATACTGTTGTTGGTCTCGCGCCTTCCGTTGAAGGCGCGAGACGACATTATGTCCTGCCCGCCCGTCGCAGCGGAATAATAATTGTCGACGACGACGATCACGCCGTCTTGCTTGTTGAACACGGCGTTGCCGATCGAGGAGGCGAGGCCGTTGTGCCAGAAGCCGCCGTCTCCCATCACCGAGATCGCGCGCTTGTCCGCCTTCACGTTGAAGGCCGAGGCGGAGGCGGGGCCGAGGCCGTAGCCCATGGTCGTCGCGCCGATGTTGAATGGCGGCAGGATGGAAAAGAGATGGCAGCCGATGTCGGCCGCAATGTGATGCGGCCCAAGCTCTTCCTCGACCAGCTTCATCGCCGCGAAAATCGGCCGCTCCGGACAGCCAGTGCAGAAGCCCGGCGGGCGGGCGGGCACGACTTCGTTGAGCGCCTTGACCTTCGGGTGGGCGAGGACCGGCGAAGGATCGGGCAGCGGCGATTGGTTGCCGAGCAACGGGCGCGCGTGGAGTTCGAGAAAGCGCCGCAGGCTCGCCGCCATCACCGGCGCGGTATATTCCCCGGCGCGCGGGAAGACATCCTTGCCGCAGACCCTGGTCTGAATGTCGCGCCGTCGCAGGATCGTGTTCAAGGCCTGCTCGATAAATTCCGGCTGGCCCTCCTCCACCATCACGACCGCCCGCTTGCCCTCGCAAAAGGCGACGATCTCGTCGTCGATCAGCGGATAGGCGACATTCATCACATAAAGCGGGACGGCGCTCGTCCCATAGACGTCGGCGAGGCCGAGTTGCTGCAACGCGCGCATCACGCCATTGTACATGCCGCCGAGCAGAATGACGCCGACGTCGCCGCTCTCCGGTCCGAAGCGCTCGTTGAGCTTGCGCTCCTTGATGAAATTCACCGCGGCGGGCCAGCGCTTGTCGATCTTCTCCCTCTCATGGCCGAAAGAGGCGGGCGGCAGAACGATGCGTCCGGTATCGCGCGACGGATTCTCCAACGCTTGGCGCAAAGTGAACGTCGGTCGCTTGTTGTCCTTGGCGATGAACGCGCCATGCACGTGACAGGCGCGAATCCGCACCTCGACCATCACCGGCGTGTTGGAGGCCTCCGACAATTCGAAGGCGGATTCGACGGCGTTCACGATCGAGGGCAGGTTGGGGCGTGGGTCGATCAGCCAAATCTGCGACTTCATCGCATAGGCGTGGCTGCGCTCCTGCATGATCGAGGAGCCTTCGCCGTAGTCTTCGCCGATAATGATGACGGCGCCGCCGGTGACGCCGCCTGAGGAGAGATTGGACAGCGCGTCCGAGGCGACATTGGTGCCGGCCGTCGACTTCCAGGTGACCGCGCCGCGGATAGGGTACATCACCGAGGCCGAAAGCATCGCCGCGGCGGTCGCTTCGGAGGCCGAGGTCTCGAAGTGAACGCCGAGCTCCTCCATCAGGCCGGCGGCGTCCGAGAGCACATCCATCATGTGCGAGATTGGCGCGCCCTGATAACCCCCGACATATGAAACGCCCGATTGCAGCAGCGCCTTGGTGATGGCGAGAATGCCTTCGCCTTTGAACTCCTCGCCGGCGCCGATCTTGAGATCTTGAACTTCGCGCGCGAAAGACCGTTCAGCCATGCCGGATTTCCTCCGCGAGGGGCGTCGTTCGCAAGGGCCGCGCAGAACGCGCCGATAGTTGCAAAATCATATTTCTCCTGCGGCACGGTGTCAACGCAAGGCAAGGGCGGAGCAGCGAACGATGCATTGGAATATTTAACTCGCGACGAAGACTTCGCTTTGCGCATGGGATCCGGCCTCAATCCGCCTCGAGCCAGGCGGGATCGATCTCCGGCAGCGGGATCGCGGCCAGCAACTGGCGCGTATAGGGATGCTCGGGCGCGGCGAACAAAGCCGCCGTTTCGCGATCCTCGACAATCTCGCCGCTTCTCATCACGATGACGCGATCGCATAGACGGCGCACCACCGACAGATCGTGGCTGATGAAGGCGAGCGTAAGCTTATATTCGTCGCGCAGCCGCGCTAGCAGGTCCAGAATCTGCGCCTGGCTCGAAACGTCGAGGCCGGAGACGACTTCGTCGGCGAGCACGAAGCGCGGCGACAGCGCGATGGCGCGCGCGATGCCGATGCGCTGTCGTTGGCCGCCGGAAAGTTCATGCGGATAGCGCGATGCAAATCCGCCGTTGAGGCCGACGGCGCCGAGCGCCGCCGCCGCGCAGTCCCTGGCTTCGGCGGCGGTCGATGCGAGACCGTGAAACAGCACGGGCGCGGCGATGATCGCGCCGACGGACTTTCGCGGATTGAGCGATGAATAGGGGTCCTGAAAGATCACCTGAAGATCGCGGCGCAAGGGACGCAGCGCCTGTTCCGGAAGATGCGTGACATCCCGACCGTCGAAACGGATCGTCCCGCTGGTCGGCTCGTAAAGACGCACCAGGGCGCGGCCAAGCGTCGATTTGCCTGAGCCGGATTCGCCGACCACGCCAAGCGTCGTGCCGGCCGCAATATCGAAAGTGAGACCTTTCAAGATCTCGATGCGCGGCGCGGGGCCGATCAACGGCTTTCGTGTCATGTCGGGGAGCGACAGACGAAGGCCGTCGATCTGGAAGAGAGGCGCGGTCACGTCGGCGCGCCATGCGCGTCGGCGCGCCAGGCCGTGTCCGTCTCTTCGATCTCGCGCGCCAGCGCGGCGACGACTTCCGGTCGCACGGGCGCCAGCGATTCGTCCGGGCGGTCGTAACGCGGGGTCGCCGCCATCAGCGCGCGGGTATAGACATGAGCCGGCGTATTGAACACGGTCGCGACATCGGCCTGCTCCACGATCTTGCCGGCATAGAGCACGCTGACGCGCTGGCATATCTTGGCGACCACGCCGAGATTGTGGGTGACGAACAGCAGCGCCGTCCCGTGCCTTCGCTGCATCTCGGCGATCAGTTTCAAAATCTGCTTCTGCACCGTGACGTCGAGCGCCGTCGTCGGCTCATCGGCGACGATCAGCTTCGGCTCGGCGGCAAACGCCGCCGCGATAAGCACGCGCTGGCGCATGCCGCCGGAAAGCTCATGCGGATAGAGGCGGAAGACGCGGGCGGGCTCGCGAATGCGAACCTCGTCCAAGAGGCCCAGCGCCCGGGTCCTGGCTTCCGCCGCCGAAAGGCCGAGGATGCGCGTCAAGCGATCGGTCATCTGGGCTTCGATACGTTTGGAAGGGTTGAGCGCGGTCAGCGGATCCTGCGGAATGAGCGCCGCTTTGGCGCCGACAAGGGCGCGCCGCCGGCGCTCCGACAGTGCGAAGAGATCGACCCCGCCGAGGCGCACGGCGCCTTCGATCACCTCGACGGCGCGCGGCAGAATGCCGAACACCGCCCGGCCGATCATGCTCTTTCCGGCGCCGCTCTCGCCGACCAGGCCATGCACCTCGCCGGGCGCGACCGCGATCGAGGCCCGCCGCAGCAGCCGCGCCCCGCCGCGCCGCAAGCGCACGCTGAGCCCGTCGATGTCGAGGAACGCTTCCTTCATCGCATCACCGGATCGAAGCGCTCCTTCAGGCCTTCGCCGAACTGGCTGAAGGCGAGCACGGTGAGAAAGAGCGAGATCAGCGGGAAGACCAGCACCCACCAAGCCTCATGGACGATGCCGCGGCCTTCCGCGATCATCGAGCCCCAGGTCGGATCGTCGGTCGAGATCGAGAGATTGACGAAAGAGAGAATGGCCTCGACGATGACCGCAATGCCCATTTCGAGCGAGAACAACACAAGCACGCCGGGCAGGACATTGGGCAGAACCTCGCGCGCCATGATTCGCATCGTCGAGTAGCCGGCGACTTTCGCGCTATCGACATAATCCATGCGGCGTTGCTGCATCGCCTCAGCGCGCACGACGCGGCAAAAGCGCGTCCAGTCGATCACCGCGATCGCGATGATCACCGAGGAAATTCCCGGCCCCAGCACGGCGACGAGCAGGATCGACAAGAGCACCGGCGGAAACGCCATCCAGATGTCGACCAGCCGCGAGATGATCCGATCGGTCCAGCCGCCGAAAAAGCCTGCGAGCAGCCCGAGCAGCGAGCCGAGGAGACCGGCCGCCGAACTCGCGACGATTGCGACGATCAGCGCCGGCCGAGTCGCATAGATCAGGCGGGAAAGAACGTCGCGGCCAAGGCTGTCGGTGCCGAGATAGTAGTTGGGATCGGCGCCGCTGATCCAGACGGGCGGCAGCGTCTGGAGCGTAAGGTCCTGGGCGAGGCGGTCATGCGGCGAAAGAAAGCGCGCAAAGATCGCCGCAATGACCAGAAGGGCGAGCCACGCCGCGCCGAGCTTGAGGCGAAGGCCCGCGCGACGATGAACAAGGCGCGCCTCAGCCATGGCGCAGCCTTGGGTTCAGCGCGACGTAGCAAAGATCGACGAAGAGGTTGATGCCGACGAAGAGCGTTGCGAACAAAAGTACGATTCCTTGGATCAGCGGCAGATCGCGGTTGATCACGGCGTCGATCGCCAGATTGCCCAGACCTTCATAGGAGAAGAGCCGCTCGACGATGACTGTGCCGCCGATGAGAAAGGTGAATTGCACGCCGACGACGGTCAGCGAGGGCGTTACCGCATTGCGCAAGGCTTCGTGCAGGATGACATAGGTCTCGGAGAAGCCTTTTGTGCGGGCGATCAAAGCATAGTCCTGGTTGATCGCTTCTTTGAGCGACGTCTTCAGCACCTGCGAAATCACCGCGGCGAACGGCAGCGCCAAGGCCATGGCGGGCATGATCATGTGGCTGAGAAGATCGAGGGTCAGATCGAAGCGCAGCCGCGCGATACTCTCGAGGAGGAAGAAGGAGGTGACGAAGGGCAGTTCCAGCGTCGGCGTCACTCGGCCGGAAATATCGAAGATCGGGAGCGCCACGCCGAAGAGAAGGATAAAGGTCAGGCCCCAGAGAAAATCCGGCACGGAAAGCGCGATTCCATTGAATAGGTCGACGCTCGCCTCCGTCGGCGAGCCGCGCCAGCGCGTCGCGACGATCGCCATGGCGCCGCCGATCGCAACCGCCAGGGTCAGAGCGAGAAAGGCGAGTTCAAGCGTCGCCGGCAGGCGGCCGAGAACGACTTCGGTGACGCTCTGGCGCAGCGAGATCGACGTGCCGAAATCGCCGCGCGCGACATGGCCGAGCCAGATGACGAATTGCGCCAGGATCGGTTTGTCGAGCCCGTAAAGCGCGCGCAGGTCGGCGATGTCCTTGGCGCTCGCGCCGGGCGCGATCATCATGGCGATCGGATCGCCCGGTGCGACGCGTACGATGATGAAAACAACGACCGCGACTCCGAAGAACGTCACGGCCAGGGACGCGAGACGGATGATCGCCGCGGACGGGCGCATCAGCGAAGATTGGTCTGGATCGGCGAAACGCCCCCTTTGCCCTTCGCGGGCATGGCGGCTGGAGGCCGGCCGGGCGGACGCGCCGGCCGATCGGTCGAAAACCTCGGCATAGTCAAAAAGGTCAGCGCGACCCCCTCCCGACCCTCCCCCTAAAAGGGGAAGGGATCCCGCTGAAATCCTACGCCGGCTTCACAAGCTGCGGCAACATCGCGCCGGAAAGGTTCGGGGTCACCTTGACGCTGGAGGCGTAGATGATCGGCTGCACATATTGGAACAGCGGAATCACATAGCCCTCTTCGGCAATGTATTTGTCGACCTCCTTGTAGCCGGCGATGCGCTTGGCCTCGTCCGGCTCGCCCCAGAGCGGGCCGATCTTGGCGACCAGATCGTCCGACTTCCAGGCGCAATGTGGGCTTGGACCGAACATGGCGAACCCCGTCGAAGTCGAAGGATCGCCGATCGAATTGCCCCAATTGTAAAAGGCAGCCGGCGCAAGCTTGTGGCCGAAGCGCAGTTCGAAATGCTTGGCGATGTCGTAGACCTCGATATTCGCCTCGATGCCGACCTTGCGCCACATGCCGACGATCGCCTGGATGATTTCGAAATCCTTGGGCTTGAAGCCCTTGGTGGTCTGGATGGTGAATTTCGCCGGCTTGTCCTGACTATAGCCGCTCGCGGCGAGCAGCTTCTTGGAGAGTTCCGGATCGTAAGCGACCTTGATCGAGGGATCGAAGGCGGAATATTGCGGCGCCTGCAAAGTGTCGATCGGCACGCCGTAACCCTTCAGCAGGCGATCGACGAGAAGCTTCTTGTCGATCGCGTGGCAGGCGGCGAGCCGCACGTTCTTATCGAGCATGACCGGCTCGACATTGGTCAGGAAGATCATCGCAATGTCGGAGACCGGCGTCGTCTCGCCGACGAGGCCCTTCTTGGACTTCAGTCGATCATATTCCTCGTAGGGAATGTCGAAGGTGACTTGCGACTTGCCGGATTCGACTTCGGCGACGCGGCTCGCCGCATCGGGCACGAATTTGATGATCGCCGTTTCGAAGGCCGGCTTGCCGCCCCAGTAATTCGGATTGGCCTTGAGGCGGACGAAGGCGTTGCGTTCATATTTCTCGACCATGTAGGGGCCGGTGCCGATCGGCGCGGCTTCGAACCCTTCGGCGCCGACCTTGGTGTAATAGGCCTTGGGCAGCACATAGCCGGTCAGAAACGCCATCCACTTGAACAAGGTCGGATCGAAGGACTTGACGTCGCCGGTGATCACGTCGTCGGCGACGGAGAAGTTGCCGATCTTCGACCAGACGAAATTGATCGGATTGCCGGTCTTGGGGTCGGCGGCGCGCTCAAGCGACCAGACCACGTCCTCAGGCGTGAAGGGCGAGCCGTCGTGCCAGGTCACGCCCTTGCGCACCTTCATGCGGATCTTCTTGTTGTCGTCCGTCCATGCCCATTCGGTGATCAGACCCGGCGTGAACGAAAGGTCGGGCTTCTGGCCGATATATTGATCGAACACCGCCTGATAGACGCCCTGGATCGTCGGATTGACGGCCGAAGGCCCGTCGGCCGGGTCCCAGGACGGCAGATTGACGTTGTAGGCGATCGATAGGGTGCCCGCCTCGGCCGAAGCCGACCCGTTCGCAAGACCGCCGGCCATGAGCGCGGCGCCGGCGGCGCCGTATTTAAGTACATCGCGTCTTGAATGGGTCATGCTGGCGGCTCCCTTCGGTCGCGATCGACGGATGCGATCGCATGAGTTTGAACCGATTGGCGCAAGTCGGCGGGAAATCGGCCCGTTTTTTCCTGCAAAAGCTTTATATTTGAAATATGTAATTGCAATTTTCTTGTCTTGTCAATCGAACGTGGAACGCCCCAGCCGCTCAGCGTTCGGGCGGATAGGCCGGGGGATCGCCCACAAGTATCTTGCCGAGAATAAAGCCCGATCCCGCGCCGAGCCCGGCGCCGGGCCAAGTCGAAGCGCCGACCATGTAGAGACCCCGGACGGGGGTGCGATAACGCGACCAGCCGGCGATCGGTCGAAATAGAAAATACTGGTCGAGATGATGACTGCCGGCGATGCTGTCGCCGCCGATCAAATTGGGGTTTTCCCGTTCGAGGTCCTTCGGCGAGAGTACGGCGCGGCCGAGAATGCGGTTGCCGAGGCCTGGCGCGTAGCGCTCGAGGATCGCGATCACGCGATCGGCGTAAGCTTCCTTCACGACGTCCCAATCGCCGGGCGCAATCTTGCCCGCGGCGTCGCCTTTGACCTCGGCAGGCAGCGCGCGCACTTGAAGCCAGAGAATGTGCTTGCCGTCCGGCGCGCGGGTCGGATCGATCGCCGTCGGCTGCCCGACGACAATCACCGGCTCGGCCGGCGCCAACCCGTCGAGCGCTTCGCCATAGGCTTTGGCCATGGTTGCAAAATCAGGCGCGAGATGGATATAGGCGAAGCGTTGCAGCGCCGCGCCGGCGCGCCACTCGGGCAGGGCGTCCATCGCCAGATGGATCATCATCGTGCCGGGTCCATGCCGAAAGGCGCGCATCCGCCGATCGACGTCGGGCTGGCCGCTGCCCGCGGCCAGAAGCCTGTCGAAAAGCAGGCGCGGTTCGACGTTGGCGATGACCGTCCGGTTCGCGGCGAAGGATCGCCCATCGGTCAGCGTGACGCCATTGGCGCGTCCTCCCGCAACCTCGATCCGCGCAACTTCGGCGCCAAGGCGCAATTCGCCGCCAAGCTCCGCCAGGAGGCCGGTCATGGCCCGGATCATCACATCGGCGCCGCCCTTGCCCAGCGCCATGCCGAAACTCTGATTGGCCATGGCCTCGAGATAGGGAAAGAGCGCGCCGCCGGCTGCGTCCGGGGGAAAATCAAGATGCATGCCCCAAGCCGCGACCGCCGCCTTGATCTTGTCGTTGTGAAAGTTCCGATCGAGAAATTCGCGGGGGCTGGAGATCGCGAGACGAAGCGTATCGAGGAGCCAATTCAAGCCCCTCGCGCGCCAGGCCTTGAAAAGTACCTTGGCGAGCGCGAAGGACGGCATCGCCGAGCCGAGCACGCCGAACAAATGCGGCGCGTCGCCGGCGAAAGCGGCGACCATTTCGCGCCATTTCCTGCCGTCTTCGGCGTTAAGCGCGTCGGCCCGCGTCGCGGTGGTCTCGAGATCGGCGCTGACGCCGAACCATGATCCATCGGGAAAGGCGGTCGCGAATGTATCGACCGCCGGCGCGAAGGCGAGGCCGTGACGCGCCAGCGGCGCGCCGTAGGCGGCGACGAAAGGCGAGCCCGCAAAGAGGCTGAGGTTCATCGCAAAGAGATCGTGACGGAAGCCCGGCAACGTGACTTCGCGGGTCTGAACCGCGCCGCCCGCCGTCGCATTGCGCTCGAATACGGCGACTTTCCAACCCTTGGCGGCGAGATGGATCGCGGCGGCGAGGCCATTGTGTCCCGCCCCGACCACGATCGCATCATAAGCCATGACGGCTCCATCGCGGCGAGCCTGTCGCTCGTCGTCCGGATCGTGCTGCGCGACAGGGAAATATGCAAGGCGCAAAATAAAACGGCGCGGCGCGACGGGCGCGATTTCCGAAGGCTCGCGACGCGCGCCGGATCCGCCTTCGATAAGCGAATGTCGCGGGCGTCGATTTTTCTGGTGCTGGAACAAGACGATATGGACAGGCGCCGGGACGGGTTCGTCCGCTTGGTTCATCGGAAACAGAAAACCCGTGGGACCGCCGGGCTGCGAGTCCCACCTGCGATCCGCGACGATATTTGCATTCTCATGAACTTACGCTACCGTTCGACCCATGCGCGGCGAGTGAACCGCCGTGGGGCCAGGAGGCCGTTTTCGTGACCGCGAACAGGTCTACCGCGCAGAAGATCGGACGCGGCCGGTTCGGAGCCTTCATAAGGCCGCATGAGTCCGGCGGGTCCATTCCGTCGATGGGCGAAATCGGCCTCAACCAATTTGCGACCTATTTGATGAACCGGGTCGCCGCCACCTGGAACGGCGAGATCCAGGACGCGCTGCGCGCCTATGATTTGACGACGGTGAAGATGCGCACGCTCGCTGTGCTGTCGATCACGCCAGGCCTCACCGTCAATGAATTGTCGCTCTTCACGGTCACCGAACAATCGACGATGAGCCGCATGCTCGACGCCATGGAGGAGCAAGGCCTCATCCGTCGTCAGGCTCGCGAGGATGATTTGCGTGTGCGCGAGGTGCATCCGACCTCGGCAGGCCGCGAGCTTTTCGCGCGGTTCTGGCCGACTTTGTACGATCGGTTCACCAGGCTTTTTCGCGGCGTCGGCGAGGAGGAGTATCAAGCCTTCGTCGGGACGTTGCACAAGCTCATCCAAAACCAGCAGGCGCCCAACGCCTGACCGGCGCGGCCTCGCGCCGCTTGGCCTATCGGCCCCGCGAGCTCGCGAGACGGGGCAAACGGAGGAGGAAACCGATGCTGCTCGACGAATTCGCCGCCGCGATCCTTTCGGGATCGATCAAGATCATCGATCTCAGCCAGACCTTGTCGCCGACGACGCCGGTCATTCAATTGCCGCCGCCTTTCGCGCAGTCCAGCCCCTTCTCGATCTCCGAAATTTCGCACTATGACGCTCGCGGTCCCGGCTGGTACTGGAACAATCTCGGCATGGGCGAACATACGGGCACGCATTTCGACGCGCCGATCCATTGGGTCACCGGCAAGGACTATTCCGACGGCGCGACCGACACGATCAACGTCCAGCGTTTCGTCGCGCCGGCCGTGGTGATCGACGCCTCGCGCGAGGCGGCCGCCAACGAAAAGTTCCTTCTCGAGCCGTCGCATATCGAAGCCTGGGAGAAGCAACACGGCCGCATTCCCGACGGCGCCTGGGTGCTGATGCGCACCGATTGGTCGAAACGAACGGATCCTTCGAAGTTTCTCAACGCGAAGGAGGACGGTCCTCACGTGCCGGGGCCGAGCGCGGCGAGCGTGCATTTCCTCGTCGAACAGCGCAATGTGACGGGCTGGGGCGTCGAAGCCGTCGGTACCGACGCCGGCCAGGCCTTCGCCTTCGAGCCGGCCTTTCCCGCGCATCATCTGATGCACGGCGCCAATAAGTTCGGCCTCGCCAGCCTCACCAATCTCGACAAGCTGCCGCCCAAGGGCGCGGTTCTGATCACGGCGCCCTTGAAGATCGCGCGCGGCTCCGGCAGTCCGTTGCGGGTCCTCGCGCTGGTCGCCGGCTGATCTCGGCCCTTCAAGGCGCGCAAGGCCCCAAGATCGACGGCGGTCGACGGCAAATCGTCGAGAAGGCGATGCGCCTCGCGGCGCGTTGCTCGGCGCGGGGATCTGCGACGTTGGTCTAGCGGAATGCGGCGGCCCTGGTCTCAGCCAATAGTCTTTGATATCGTTGAAAATATCCGCCGTCCGAGTAACCGGGACAGTGAACCGGGTTTCAGAGCCGCGCCCGCCTGGTCGGTAGAGCGCTCTCCGCGAGGGAGCGTTCAACATGCAAAACGGTTCATCGGATAAGCTGACCCGGTTCAACGTTTTCCTCGGCCGGCCTTTGCCGCCACGGGGCGGCTTTGCCGATAGGAATTTCGAACGGCTAATTGCGACCATGCCGACGCGGCCCATGGTCGTTGACCTGTTTTCCTCGCCAACCCCGCTCGCGGCAGCAGAAACGCGCCGCACGCTAAAGCCTTAACTGGCTCCGCCCGCGCTCGCCGTGTCACGATGACGCGCGTCTTGGTCGGCGGCGCCTGGTTTGTCGTCGGCGCTCTTTCTCCCCTTGCGCGGATGAACGTCGGGGCCACAGCAAACGTGCATGTGAAAAAGAGGATGCAGACCTTAACAAAAGCTGGTTTGGATAAATCGACGATAACACGTCAGCAAGAGGGAGGAGTTCATGCAGACCGACCAGGAACTCTTCGCCAAAGGGCTCGCGACATACCAGAAGGTCATCAAACAGAACTACCTTGCGCACAAAGAGGTCTATGGAGTCCTGCGTCGGGTTCTTGTGACCGAGGCGCCTGATAATTTCGTGTTCCTGGACATCGCATGTGGCGCCGCCACGGCTTCGGCCGAGGCGCTAAGGGGTGCCAATGTCGGGCGCTACGTCGGCATCGACATTTCGCGGCCATCGCTAGACTTAGCGGAAGACGCGCTCAGGAACCTAGGTTGTCCGGTTGACTTACGCTGTCAGGACTTCGCGCATGCAATCAGCGCCTGGGACGAACCGGTCGATGTCGTTTGGGTTGGTCTGTCCCTTCACCACCTCAGGGCCCCTGAGAAACAGGATTTCATGCGGCGCATTAGAGCCTTGCTTTCCAACCATGGGCTCTTCCTGATCTGGGAGCCGACCTGTTTTGAGGGCGAGGATAATGAGGGGTGGCTGGAACGGTTTCGGCGGCTGCGCTCAGAATGGTCGATGCTGACCGATGAGGAAACTGCCGCGGTTGAAGACCACGCTCGCGCGTCCGACTATGCCGAGACTTCGAAGACATGGATGGCGATGGGGCACGAAGCTGGGTTCGAGCGTGTAGACGAACTTCTGACGGCGCCGGACCAGTTGACGAGGGTTTATCTCTACAGCCGTTGACGACCGCCTATTCATCGTCGCGCAGCCCTTTAAAAGAAGCGTGACACAACCGCGCCCTTGACTTTGAGGCTCGCGACGGCGCTCTCTTTTGCGCCAACGGATCGAGCCGCTTGCGCAGCAGCCGCATTGTCGCCGGATCTGGGAGCTGATTTGAAATCCTCACTCTATCCAGCTAGGGAGTGCCATCCATGCGCGCGACATCCGCATTTCGTTCAAGCCTGATCGCATTGCTGACCTTCATCGGCGCCACACTTGAGTCCACCGCATACGCCGACAGTGGCGGCATCGCTTTCAGGGTGATCAAGGCGGGCTTTGTCATTGGCGGGTCGGCAGGTTCGGGCGCGCTCTACTTCCACGGTAGGCGGTACCCGCTCGGGATCGGCGGCCTCAGCTATGGATTCACGTTCGGCGCTTCCGAGACGCGCTTTCGCGGCGTCGTGAACAACATCCGCCGTCCGTCGGACGTCTCCGGCGTCTACGCCGCGGGGAACGTCGGCGCGGCCCTCGTTCAGGGCGCGCAGGGGATCGTGCTGACCAACCAGCATGGCGCGGTGCTGAGCCTTACCGGCAATTCAGTCGGCGCGATCGTCAGCGCGGACCTCAACGGTTTGGTGCTCACATTAGAGTAGCCGGCCAAAAATATGCCCGCAGGCCAAGGACGGTCGCTGGCGGGTCAAACAGCAAATTCTGTCGATCGCGCAGCCTGTCCCGTGGCTCGCTTCGAGCGCCGACGCCATTGCCGCCCGACCAGCGTCGCCGAGACGCTTTCGGCCGACTGCCATCGCGCCGCACGTGTAACACGACCGACTATTGCGGGGCGGTTTTCGAGTGGTGATGGCGGTGCGAAGGCGATACGGCAGACGGAGTTAACATGCCAAGGGCTGCTAGCGCATCGAATTCGCAATTTGAATCGCAGAGGCTCTCTGGAAACAAACGCCAACGCCACGGGCCGCCATTATTTGGAACAGTGACCGGAACGCGCGGACCGAAAGGGTCTGTCAAGGGCGCGCTTTGCAGCGCCGCCGAAGGCGGCTAAAGCCCTTGACAGACCTTTCGGCCGGCGCACAGGAGCCCCTGTTCCAAATAATGGC
>DASZFX010000068.1:0-1958 GCA_035939375.1 Roseiarcus sp. | reverse complement strand
CGGCCGGACGTTTGGCCTGGGGAACGCGCCGCCGAAGAGTCGGCGCGTTCGATCCAATGGGTTTCCTCGCGGCGCGAAATGGTCTATCAGGGCCGCGAGCAAACCGATGGAGGCGCTGGAATGACGCGCAAGACGCTCGTCGGCCACTTGGCCTTTCTCGCCTTGGGCGCGGTCGCTGCGACCTGCCTGTTAAGTGTGGCCGCGCGCGCGGAGTGCGCGGAGGATTTGAAGAAGCTGACGGACCGTCGCGTCGCGCTTCTCAATGAAATCAACAACATGGCCGCCGAGAGCAAAAAGGCGAAGAAGCCGATGGAGGCGGGCGTCGTCTGCGTCAAGGCCCGCGGTTTGACCGGCGCCGAGGATGCGCTGATCGCCTATATGGAGAAGAACAAGGATTGGTGCGGCGTCCCTGACGAGGTTCTGGCGAGCCTGAAAGCGAGCCACGCCAAAACGACCGACTTCGGCGGCAAGGCTTGCGTCGCGGCGGCCAAAGTCAAGAAAATGCAGGAGCAACAGGCGGCCGGCGGAGGCCAGCCGCAGGCGCCGGCATTGCCAGCCGGGCCGCTTTGAACGCTGGCGCGCCTGAAGCCGATATCCTTCCCGACGCCAAGCCGACCAGCCTTGTCCTTCGCCTGACCCCACAGCCGGCGCTGCCCTTTGTCCAACTCGCCCGCCTCGATCGTCCGATCGGCTGGCAGTTGCTGCTCGCCCCGTGCTGGCAATCGGCGGCGCTGGCCGGCCTTTACCGCAACGCCGGGCCGGACCTCCTTCATCTCGCCCTGTTCCTGATCGGCGCGATCGCGATGCGCGGCGCCGGCTCGACCTATAACGACATCCTCGACCGCAAGCTGGATGCGGGCGTCGAGCGCACCAAAGGCCGCCCGCTGCCGTCCGGAAGGGTCAGCCTCAGCGCGGCGATCCTTTTCCTCCTGGCGCAAGCGCTGACCGGCTTTGCCGTTCTCCTCTGCTTCAATCGATTCTCGATCGCGCTCGGCGCCGGCTCGCTCATCATCGTGGCCGTCTATCCGCTGATGAAGCGTGTCACAGCCTGGCCGCAGGCGGTTCTCGGCCTCGCCTTCTCCTGGGGCGCGCTGATGGGCTGGGCCGCCGACTACAAAACGCTCGCCGTACCGGCGCTGCTGCTCTACGCCTCGGCCTTTTGCTGGACGATCGGCTACGACACGATCTACGCATTGCAAGACGCGCGCGACGACGCAATCGTCGGGATCAAGTCGACGGCGCGGCTGTTTGGAAAAAACGTGCGCCTCGGCGTCAGCCTCTTCTATCTCGCCGCCGCCTTGCTCTCGCAATTGGCGCTGTGGAGCGTCGGCGCCAGCGTCATCGCCGAACTTGGCCTTCTGTTCTATTGCCTGCACTTCGTCTGGCAATTGCGCCGGATCGACGGAGCGACGCCGGAGGTGGCGCTCAAGCTCTTTCGCTCCAACCACTACGCCGGGTTGATTCTGTTTGCCGGGCTCGCGCTCGAAGGATGGGCGCGGCATGCGCTGTTGGAACATATGTTGGGATAAGACGAAGCGAAAATGTCAGCCTTGGCTATTCGCCCGCGCTTTTTGTGCGGCAACGGCGCGCAAGGCGCCGGTGCGACCGGGCTCGCGGCCGATATCTGCGAAAGCGCGCTGCGGAACCGCGGCGCCAGTCGCCCGCCGAAGGACGAGTTTGGGATCGATGTCGCGCAGCACACAGAACAAGGCCGTCGCGAAGCATATTTCGCGCAGGCTCATGTAGTAGATGTAGATTTTCCGCCATTCGTGCGCCGCCGCTGGCGACGAAATGCGGCCATCGGCGCGAAATTGGGCGAGGTAGAAGCCGAAACCGAGAAACGCGGCCGTAAAGTCTGTGCGCATCTCCTCGAAAGCTGGATCGCCCGGCGGCGGTCCGCTCGCGCCAAGGTCTAGAGCATCGGATTCGCAATTTGAATCGCAGAGGCTCTCTGGAAA
>DASZFX010000067.1:0-2462 GCA_035939375.1 Roseiarcus sp. | reverse complement strand
CGTGATGCCGGGATGCTCGGCGCGGAAATCGCGCAGGATCGGGATCGCCAGGCGATGGGCGAAAGTCGTCGGCAAGGCGACTTTGAGAATGCGCTTGGGCCGGCCCTTTTCCTTGATCACTTCGCTCAGCGCTTGATCGATTCGATCGAAGGATTTCGACACCGCCGGCAGAATATGCCGGCCTGCCTCGGTCAGAACCAATTGCTGCGGCCGACGCTCGAAGAGCGTGACGCCGAGAAAATTCTCGAGAACGATGACATGCCGGCTGACGGCGCTCTGCGCCACGGTCAGGCTGTTGGCGGCTGCGGTGAAACTCAAATGCTGGCCAGCGGCCTCGAAGGCGCGCAGCGCATTGAGCGGCAGCCATTTGCGATCCATCGTCGCCCCCTCGAGACGACGCGCTGTGGACGTAACAAACCGAACCTATCCGATGCGCGTTTTCGCGAGCCTTTCTTCGTCAAGTGCGTAGCCCATGCCGGGCCTTTCACTTAGCACGATATTTCCCTCTGCGCTGATCTTCAAGGGTTCAGCCATCATGTAATCGCGGCGGTCCACATCCCATTCGGGGGGATCATACGGAAATTCGAGGAAAGGCGCGTCCGCGAGGCCGGCGGTCAAATGCGCATTGGCGACGACGCCGATCCCGTTCGTCCAAGTATGCGGCGTAAAGACGAGATTATGCTCTTGCGCCATCAGCGCGACGCGACGCAGACCTGTGAGACCGCCGACCAGCGCCGCGTCGGGCTGCAAGACGTCGAGGCAGCCTTCGCCGATGAGGTCGCGAAATTCATAGAGTTCCCGCGTCATCTCGCCGCCGGCGACGCGGATATCGATCTTGTCGCGCAAGCGCCGCATGCCGTCGCGGTCGCCGCGATGGAGCGGCTCCTCCATCCAATAGACGCCGAGTTGCTCCAATTCGCGGGCGACCGTGACCGCGTCCTTGAGCGACCAGGGCGCGTAAGTGTCCCACGACATGCGCCAGCCTTGATTGCAATCAACCATCAGCTCGAGCCGATCGCCGATTCGCGCGCGCACCGCCTCCAGCGCCTCGATGTCGGCGCGCCAGTCGCCGCGATGGAATCGTATCTTCAACGCTGGGAATCCCCAGGCGAGATAGGCCTCGGCGGCGTCGGCGAGTTCGGAAGGCCCGCGCAGCACGCCCGACGAGGCGTAGGCCTTGACGCGATTCGAAAGACCGCCGATCAGCTTCCAGCACGGCTGGCCCGCGATCTTGCCGGCGAGGTCCCAAAGCGCGATGTCGAGCGGCCAACAGCGGCCCCAATGAAAGCTGATGTTGTTGAGCACGCGCCAGTGGCGCTCGATCGACAGGGCGTCTTGACCGATGAACAGATCCTCATGGCCTTCGAAGCCGAGCATCATGTCGCCCGAGCCGATCCCGGTCACGCCGAGGTCGGTATGAACGCGCACGATCGCCGCATCCCAATATGTGCGCGGTTTGGTGTCCCAGCTCGCGTTGAAGGGCGGATCAAAACGATAGCGGTGCCGGGTGATTTCAATCGCCGTGATTGTCGCTTTGACGGCGGGCGCGAAAGTTACGGGAGTTTCGGTCAAATCAGCCTCGCCTCAGCAATGGTGAACCTTTTGCCGTCACGCGAGGAGGTCCTCACGCGACGGCGAGAACCGCCTTGGCGAGCGCCAGCAAATCGTCCTCGCTCGCCTGCCGCCGGTTCGAAGAGCGCATCGCGCCGTTTTCAGGCCGCGCCGTCTGCGCGGCGAGTTCTGCAGCGGAGACGCCGGAAAATTCGTCGGCGATCGACAGTTTCACGCCGGTCGCGCGCAGCAGCTTTTCATAGGCGGCGATGAAGCCGGCGGCGCTTCTCTCGCCGCCGAGATCGGCGGCGCAGGCGTCGAAGGCGCCATTGCCTTCGACGTTCCAAGGAAGGCTCGCCAGCATTGCGACGCCGACCGCGCGGCCGTGATGGATCGGGCGCAACGAGCCCATGGCGTGGCCGAGCGCATGGGCGATCGCCGTGCCGCAATTGTCGATCGCGACGCCGCCGTAGGCCGCCGCCCATTGCAGGGCCTGGCGGGCTGAAAGGTCGCCAGGATTCTCGATGGCGCTGAGGAGATGACGCCCGACCAGGCGAATGGCTTCATGCGCGAAGAGATCGGCGGCGGGATTCGAATTGCGATTGGTCGCCGCCTCGACCGCATGAACGAGCGCGTCGATGCCGGTCGCTGCGGTGAGGGACGCCGGCAGGCTCACCGTGAGTTCCGGATCGAGCACGACTTCATCGGCTTTGATCTCGTCGCCCCACAACCAGACCTTGGCATGATCGTCTCTCGTCAGGATCGCTGTGCGTGTTGTCTCGGAGCCGGTGCCGGAAGTCGTCGGCGCGCAGATTTTCTTCAGTCCCCGCGGCGGCAGCTTGTTGGCGAGCAGCGCGTAGTGTCCCGCCGATTGGGCGCTTGGCGCAATCGCGGCGACCGCTTTGCCGAGA
>DASZFX010000066.1:0-1772 GCA_035939375.1 Roseiarcus sp. | reverse complement strand
TGGCGTTGCAGCCTGGCGCGAGAATCGTTCATCACCCGCTCGACCGCCGCCTCCGCGGTGAGGCCGCTCATCACCGCTTCGTTCAAACGGCGCAGCCAGCCGCGGTCGTGAGCGATCATGCGGAAGGCTTCGAGCACGTCGCGATGCTCGCCGTCGCCCGATTCCTCCGTGCGGCCGATCAATTCATCGACCGCGGCCCGCATCGCCTCGATCGCCCGGTCGAGGCGATCGATTTCCGCAGGAATGTCGTCGGCGACCAGCTTGGTGACGATGACCCTGGGCTGATGCAACACGACGTGGCCGAGGCCGAGGCCTTCGGCGATCGGCGCGCCTTTGAGAGCGATCGGCCGCCGCAAGGCGATGTCGACGCCCGGCCGCACGATCGACTGCAATTCGCCCGAGGCGACCAGTTCGGCGAGCAGCATCGCCGTCGTTTGCAGCGCTTCGACCTCCTCCTCCGAGTAGGTGCGCCGCGCCCGGTTCTGGACCACCAAAACGCCCAGCGTCGCGCCGCCGCGCAACACCGGCACGCCGAGGAAGGATTGATAGATTTCCTCGCCGGTCTCCGGCTTATAGGAAAAGGCCGGATGAGCCTGGGCGTCGGAGAGGGCGAGAGGCTCGGCGGTCGAAGCGATGAGGCCGACAAGGCCTTCCTCGGGCCGCATCGTCGTCACATGCACGGCTTCTCGCTTCAACCCTTCGGTGGCGAAGAGCTCCAGCGGACCGTCGGCCCGCGCCACATAGAGCGAGCAGACCTCGGCCACCATGTTGGAGGCGATGAGGACGACGATTCTGTCGAGCCGCGCCTGAGCCGTAACCGGCTCCGCCATCACCTCGCGAAGCCGCCGCAGCAGAAGGCGCGGTCCGCCCGGGGCGCGCATGATTCTCCTCACGTCCTCTTCCGCCGCCGCGCCGACAAAGCCTCGTGCGTCGCGGAACCGCTCAAGAAACGCACTTCACTACGCCCTCGCGCCGCTTCAGGCGGCCGGCGCGACGACATCGCGACCCTCGGGTTTCGAAGTCAGCTCGCTCAAGCTTGGAGTCGGCTCGCGCGAACTTGACGCATGCAAGACGCGAGCCTCGAGCGCCGATCGAAGACCCCAAAGGCCGCGCCGGGGCTCTCGCTTGGCCTGGCCCTGTCCGAGGGGACTGTTGTCGGGGTTCGGCTTCAAGCCGTATAGCCAATGAGCCGCGCGCCCGGCAAGCGGCGGCGTTCGAGGGTCGGTTTCGCGTCTTTTTGCTGTCAAGTTGCCTTCAGGCCGGCGTCTCGGCCGGCGAATATTGGCGCGCGTTCGTCGAATCATCCCTTAAAGAAAGCCTTGTCGAGAATATAGCCATTGTCCATCTCGAAGCCGCCGTGCGGCGTATGGCCTCCGACGGCGTCGCGGCGCGCATCGATCCAGTCGCGGAAAACAGAAATTATCGCGCCGCCGTCGTCGCGCAAAAGCGCCTGCAGTTCCCAGATATAGGGCTTGCGTTTGGCTTCCTCCGTCTCGCTCTTGGCGTCGGCGAGCAATTTTTCGAACTTGTCGTTCCTCCAATGCGTTTCGTTCAAAGGCGCGCCGGCCGCATAGGCCGTCGACAGAATTTGCGTCGCCGCCGGACGGCCGCGCCAACAGCTGCCGACAAAGGGCTCCTTGAGCCAGATATTGTCCCAAAATCCCTCCGTCGGCGACTTCCTCACCTCGATCTTGACGCCCGCCTTGGCGGCGCCGGCAGCCAGCAGCGCTGCGACGTCGACCGCGCCGTCGAAAGCCGCGTCCGACGCCTGC
>DASZFX010000065.1:0-5627 GCA_035939375.1 Roseiarcus sp. | reverse complement strand
AAGCATGCGTGCGACAAATCGGCAATGCTCGACAGCCCGCGCCGTGACACGCTCGCGACGGAAATTCTCGTGGTCGGCGCAGGCCTTGCCGGATTCGCCGCGGCGATCGGTTTCGCCGAAGCCGGTTTCGAGACGATCCTTTGCGGCGCGCCGGAGCCCCTCGCCAATGGCCGCACCGTCGCCCTGCTCGACGGTTCAATGCGCTTCCTCGAAGCGTTGGGACTTCGCGCCGAAATCGAGAAGCGCGGCGCGCCGCTCCGCGCTTTGCACATCATTGACGATACGGGCGCGCTCTGGCGCGCGCCAAATGTCGAATTTCAGGCCGGCGAGATCGGCCTCGATGCATTCGGCTGGAATATTGAAAACGCCCAATTGTTGGACGCATTCGCCAAGAAGGCCGCTGGACGCGAGCGCTTGGCCATGATTGCGAGCCCGATCTCCTCTTATCAATGGGGCGGCGCGCAGGCGTTGGCGCGCTGCGCAGACGGCCGGGTCGTCGCCGCCCGGCTCGTCGCCGCCGCGGACGGGCGTCAATCGCCGACGCGCGCCTCAGCCGATATCGGCGCCCGCCTTCAACGCCTGCCGCAGACGGCGCTGACGACAATTCTTATCCATCGGCGCCCGCATCGCGACTTCTCGACTGAGTTTCACACGCGCGACGGGCCCTTCACCCTGGTGCCGCTGCCGCCTTCAGACGACGGCGCGTCGCGATCGAGCCTGGTCTGGGTCATGTCGGAGCGCGACGCGCGCCATCGCATCGCGCTCGATGATGGGGCCCTTGGCGCCGCGATCGAAAAGCAGGCGCAGTCCCTCTATGGCGAAATGCGGATTGCGGGCGGACGCGGCGTCGTTCCGCTCGCGAGCCTATCGGCGACGCGCCTGACAGCGCCGCGCCTCGCCTTGGTCGGCGACGCCGCCCATGTCCTGCCGCCGATCGGCGCGCAGGGTCTCAATCTCGGCCTACGCGACGCCGCCCATCTGATCGAGGCCGCGGTCGAGACGAAACGCGCCGGCGGCGACGTCGGCGGCGGCGTAACGCTGACGCGTTACGAAGCCTCCCGCCGCGGCGACGTCTTGCTGCGCGCCGGCGCGGTCAATGCGCTCAACCGCTCGCTGATCGCCGACTTCGCGCCGCTCGATTTCCTGCGCAGCGCGGGGCTTGCCGCGCTCAGCGCAATCGGCCCGCTGCGCCGCTTTGCGATGCGCGAGGGGATTTCGCCGCAGAACGCGCCGCGCGCGATGCGGCGTTAGATCAGCTCTTCAATGCGCCGGATCGTTTTGCGGTCCAGGTCGCCACATAATCCATCAGGGCGGGCGACAAGCAGTCGTAGGGTTCGAGTTTCAGTTCCCGGAGCCGCGCGCGAACGCCCTCCATGCGGCTTGGATCGACGCCCGCCTCGATCACCGAGGAGACGAAGGCGGCGAAACCCGGCGCCGCCCAGCCTGATTCTTGAAAGCGCTCGGGATGGACGAAATCCAGGCCCTTGAAGGCGTGATCGCGCTCGACCGGACCGTACATGTGAACGCCGCATTCGACGCAAGCGTGTCTCTGGATGAGCGCGCTCTTGTCGACGACCTTCAGCTTGTCGCCGTTTTCGAGGACCTCGACATTCTCATGGGGCGCGACGGCCACGACTGAGAAGACCGCGCCTTCCGGCTTCCAGCATTTCGTGCAGCCGCAGGCGTGGTTATGGGCGATCTGCCCCTTGATGCGGACCTTCACCGGCCGGCTCCCGCACGCGCAGACCAGCGTTCCGCCTGTGAAATTCGGATCCGTCGGCTTGATCCCTCTATCGATTGCAGGATGCAGCTTCACCGCCTCGGCCATCGTTTCCTCCCTTGACTAGTAGATTACGACGCTTCTGATCGATTTACCCTCATGCATCAGGTCGAAGCCTTTGTTGATCTCCTCGAGTTTCAACGTATGGGTGATCATCGGGTCGATCTGAATCTTGCCCGCCATGTACCAATCGACGATCTTCGGCACATCGGTGCGGCCGCGCGCGCCGCCGAAGGCCGTGCCTTTCCAGACGCGGCCAGTGACCAGCTGGAAGGGCCGCGTCGATATTTCCTGGCCTGCGCCGGCGACGCCGATAATGATCGATTGCCCCCAGCCGCGATGGGCCGATTCAAGCGCCTGGCGCATCGCCTTCACGCTGCCGGTGCAGTCGAACGTGTAGTCGGCGCCGCCGATCTGGTCGGCCCCGCGCTTGGTCATCGTGACGAGACGAGGCACGAGGTCGCCCTCGATCTCCTTCGGATTGACGAAATGCGTCATGCCAAAGCGCTCGCCCCAGGCTTTCTTGTCGTTATTGAGATCGACCCCGATGATCATGTCGGCGCCGGCAAGTTTCAGCCCTTGAATCACGTTCAGGCCGATCCCGCCGAGGCCGAAGACGACGGCTGTCGCGCCCGCCTCGACTTTCGCGGTGTTGATGACGGCGCCGACGCCGGTGGTGACGCCGCAGCCGATGTAGCAAATCTTGTCGAACGGCGCATTGGGATCGACCTTCGCCACCGCGATCTCAGGCAGCACGGTGAAGTTCGAGAAGGTCGAACAGCCCATGTAGTGGAAGATCTTTTCCTTGCCGATGGAAAAGCGCGACGTGCCGTCCGGCATCAGACCTTGCCCTTGCGTTGCGCGGATGGCGGTGCAGAGATTGGTCTTGCGCGACAGGCAGGACGGGCATTGTCGGCATTCGGGCGTATAGAGCGGAATGACGTGATCGCCCTTTTTCACGCTCGTCACTCCGCGCCCGATATCGACGACGATCCCCGCGCCCTCGTGCCCCAGGATGGATGGGAAAATGCCTTCCGGGTCGGCGCCGGAGAGGGTGAATTCGTCAGTGTGGCAAATGCCCGTCGCCTTGATCTCCACCAGGACTTCGCCGTCCCTCGGGCCATCGAGATCGACCTCCATGATTTCCAGCGGCTTTCCTGCGGCGACGGCGACCGCGGCCCTCGTTTTCATGTTTGCCCTCCCTAAAGATCAAAGCCGTCCTGGGGCTCGCCGCCAAAGGCGGCCCTTAAGACGATCTTCCCTTCACCGTTGGAGGCCCTTCGGCGCTCGGCGGGACGGGACATTCATCTGATAACCCGAGCGCTCGCCAGCCGCATATCGGCCAGGGCCGTGGCCCGACAAAGGTGGTCCGAAGCAATGGTAGCGCATAATTGGGCGCTGCGCGACGGCCGAGGCGAGCGGAACGCGCGACATTGAGTAAGGCCATGGCGCGGGCGCCATCCAGTATGCCGGGCAGCGCGGCGTCGATCGCCTCTTGGCCGACCGCGTTCCAGGTCAAGTAGCCGTCGCCCGGCAGCATAAGCGCAGCGATCAGAGAATATCGATGAGGCGATTTCGAAGAGCGTCGCACGTCCCCCTGCCGAAAATAGAAACATTAAAATTTCAAAATCAAAAATACCCGCCGAGGTTCGCAAAGACCGCCGGCAATAGGCGATCTTTGAGCGGGCTCCATGTTACGCCTCGGGCAGCGGAATGAACTCGCTCTCGTTCGGCACCGGCGCGAAGCGGCCCTGTCGCCAATCTTCTTTCGCGGTCTCGATGCGCTCCTTGGAGGAAGAGACGAAATTCCACCAGATGTACCGCGGCCCCTCCAGCGCGGCGCCGCCGAGCAGCATGGCGCGGACGTCGGTCTTGGCGCGGATGGTGATGCGATCGCCGGGACGAAAGATCAGGAGCCTCGGGCCTTCGAAGCTTTCGCCGGCGATCTCGACCTCGCCGTCGGCGACATAGATGGCGCGCTCTTCATAGTCGGCGTCGAGCGGCGCTGAAAAGCCGGCCGCGATTTTCAATTCAACGTAGAACCACGGCGACAACATGCCGACCGGAGCGGACTTGCCGAAGGCGGCGCCGGCAATGATGCGCGCCTCGACGCCGCGATCGGAAAGGCTCGGCAGGACCGCCGCGTCGAAGTGCTGGAACGAAGGCGTCGTCTCTTCATGCGTCTTCGGCAGGGCGATCCAGGATTGAATGCCGTAAAGACCCTGCCCGGCCGCGCGCTGCGCGGCAGGCGTTCGCTCCGAATGGGCGATGCCGCTGCCCGCCGTCATCAGGTTCATCGCGCCCGGCGCAATCTCCAGCGCGTTGCCTTCGCTGTCGCGATGGAAAATGCTGCCCTCGAACAAATAGGTGACGGTCGCCAGGCCGATATGCGGGTGCGGACGAACATCGATGCCGTCGCCGGCGAGAAATTGCGCCGGCCCCATCTGATCGAAGAAGATGAAGGGCCCGACCATCTGGCGCCGGCCATGGGGCAAAGCACGGCGGACGGAGAAGCCGCCAAGATCGCGCACCCGCGGTACGATCACGAGATCGAGCCCATCGCAGCTCTTCGGATCGCCGGCGACCGGATCGAAATCCTTCAACCAACTCATAGCGCAACCCTATCAGCGCAGAGGGCCGCCGCGTGCGGTTGGACCCTCTTGTTACAGAAGACGGCGCGCGAGGAGCCTGGCTTTCGTCAAACTTGCTCCACGGAATCGAAATCGAAGCTCGCGCCGGCGGGATTTTCGCCGATGCGAAGCGTCTTGTCATTCGGATAGTGATGGGGCGGCACCGGGAGATTGTAAGGCGCGGGAACGCCTGCAAAGACGCGGCCCGCCAAATCATATTTCGAGCCATGGCAGGGGCAGAAATAGCCGCCCGGCCAGTTCGGCGTCGGGTCGGACGCGCTGGGCTCGGGCATATATTTGGGAATGCAGCCAAGGTGCGTGCAAATGCCGACGATCACCAGATATTCCGGCTTGACCGAGCGATGCCAATTGGCGGCGTAAGGCGGTTGCTGCCATTCCTTGGAATCGGGATCGCGCAAATGGTCGACAAGGTCCGGCTTTTTCAACGTGTCGAGCGCCGCCTGCGATCGGTTGATGATGAAGACCGGCTTGGAGCGCCAGACAATTGTGACCTGCTGGCCCGGCTGGACCTGGGCGATATCGACATCGACGGGGGCGCCCGCAGCGATGGCCGCGGCGTCGGGCTCCATCTGTGCGATGAACGGCCATATTGTCGCGGCGACGCCGACGCCCGCCGCAGCGGACGTGGCGATATAGAGAAAATCCCGACGCGTCGGCTCAGCGCTGGCGGGCGGGGTTGCGGCGGAGGGCGTAGCTGAACTCATCGGCATTTCTCTGGAGCCCGGCCCCTCAGCCCTTGAAGCGTGAATCGGGCGAGAGGAGGGCGCCAGCGCCGGTTCGCGGCCGGATCGAACGGCGGCGCGGCGAATGAAAATCACATTTTTGTCAAGCTGACGCCGCGTCGTCGGGGATCAATCTTCAAAGGGGGATGGCTCAAAAGCGGGGCGCGAAAGCGTCCGCTCGACAAAGGAGTAGCGCCATTCGCAACAGCAAACACGGCCCCTCAAACGAGACGCGACCGGATGATCAAAACCCCTGCCCGCGCAGGCGTCGCGGTCTTCGGTCCCTGCGTCGCAGACTTTCATTGCGGAAGTGAGAGAACGACAGGACCCCGCGCAACTGCGGCTTGCTCCTGGCGTCGAAATTGCACCCAAAGGTCTATGCGTCTTTGCTGATCAGTACGGTCGTCTTCGTCATCGCCTCCTGGCTCGCTTTCGGCCGGGACGGCGAGACGGATTATCTTCTCCTGATCGTCG
>DASZFX010000064.1:0-10952 GCA_035939375.1 Roseiarcus sp. | reverse complement strand
GCCGCCTATGTGATTTCGCTGGTCAAGGGCGACGGCGCGCAGGCGCCAGTCGCGGCGACCGGGATGATCGCCTATGAATTTCGCGGTTCGGCCTGCGCGGGTTACGCGTCCGATTTTCGCCAGATCACCGAGTTGCAGCGCAACGAGGGCGATCCCATGGCGTCCGATACGCGCGCAATCATGTTCGAGGACGGCCAAGCCAAGAAGATGCGCTTCAAGATCGACACCAAGGTCGCCGAGTCTCCGCAGCCGACGATCGACGGCAGCGCGACGCGCAGCGATGCGGGCGATCTTTCCGTCGATCTCAATGCGCCAAAGAAAGAGACCTTGAATCTCGGCAAGGGCGTCCTCTTTCCGACCCAGCATCTCTTCCGCGTGATTGACGCGGCGAAGGCCGGGCTGGGCACTTTGGAGGCCCATGTCTATGACGGGTCCGACACCGGCGAGAAGATTTTCGACACGCTAACCGTGATCGGCAAGGAAGCACGCGGACCCAGCGCCGACGCCGACAAAGCCGAGGCCCTGAAATCGGTGCGACGCTGGCCGGTGACGATTTCCTATTTCGATACGGCGAAGAAAGACGCCGCTCCCGATTACGTGCTCTCCTTCGACCTCTATGAAAACGGCGTCCTGGGCAGCCTCAAGCTGGATTATGGGCAGTTCGTTCTCGCCGCCCAACTCACGAAATTCGAACTGCTCACGAGCGAGCCTTGCACGCAATGAAGCTATAAGCTCCGCGGCGGGCGCATCGCGCGAATCGGTCGGGCGCGATAGAAGGGCGTCGACTGGCCCGCCCGCCGGACGGATGGCTCATGCGTATTTTGCTTACCAATGACGACGGCGTCCACGCGCCGGGCCTCGCAATTCTCGAGGAAATCGCCCGGACGCTGTCCGACGACGTCACTATCGTCGCGCCCGAGACCGATCAATCCGGCGTCGCCCATTCGCTATCGCTCAACGATCCACTGCGCCTGCGCGAGATCAGCGAGAGCCACTACGCCATTCGCGGCACGCCGACCGATTGCATCATCATGGGGGTGCGCAAGATCATGGCGGACCGCAAGCCGGATCTCATCCTTTCCGGCGTCAATCGCGGTCAGAACGTCGCCGAGGACGTCACCTATTCGGGCACGATCGCAGCGGCGATGGAGGGAACGCTGATCGGCGCGCCGTCGATCGCCCTGTCCCAGGCCTACGGCGGGGAGGGCCACAAGGGCATCCGTTGGGAATGCGCGCGGGCGCATGGGCCGACCATCATCGAGAAAGTCCTGAAACAGGGCGTCCCGCCGGGCGTGCTGCTCAATATCAACTTCCCCCATTGCGCGCCCGAAGAGGTGCAAGGGGTCGCGGTGACGACGCAGGGGCGGCGGGACACCGAATTGTTGCGCATCGAGGAGCGCTCCGATGGCCGCGGCAACCCCTATTTCTGGTTGATGTTTCGACGCGGACGCTTCACGCCGGAGGTCGGCACCGACATCGAGGCGCTCGCAGCAAGGAAAATCTCGATCACGCCGCTGCGCCTTGATCTCACCGACGAGCCGACGCGCGCCCGCTATCACAAGGCGTTCGTCTGAATCTTTGGCGACAGCGCGAAGGGAAGGGACGAGGGAAGGATTGACGATCGGCGCCGAGGCTCAGGAGCGGGCGCAGTTCATGCTGCTGATGCGCGCGCGCGGCGTTCGCGATCTTGAGCTGCTGCGGGCGTTGGAGCGGGCGCCGCGCGCCTTGTTCATGCCACAGCGCTACGGCGACATCGCCGGCCGCGACATTGCGCTCCCCATCGGCTGCGGCCAGACCGCGCCGCCGCCGTCGATGGTCGCGACGATGATCGAATTTTTGGCCCTGGCGCCGCGCCACAAGGTTCTCGAAGTCGGCGCCGGAACGGGCTATGCGACCGCGCTGATCGCACAGCTCGCCGGTGAGGTGATGTCGCTCGAGCGCTGTCAGTCGCTGGCTCTCGAAGCGGCGACCCGGCTCGAATCCTTCGGCGTCGCCAATGTCCGCGTCGCCTGGGCGGACGCGCTTGCCGCGAACGCGCCTGCCGGGCCTTTCGATCGCATCATCGTTCACGCGCTGATCGAAGAGCCGGCCGATCGCCTGACCGAAAAGCTCGCGGCCGACGGAATGTTGGTCGCGGCGCGTATTGTGGAGCGGGACGGGGCGCGCGAGCAGCGGATCGTTAGAATCGCGCGCCAAAGCGGCGGCGGTTTTACAAGCGACGACGTTGGGCCGGCGCGCTCTCTTGCTCCCCTTCTTCATGGCCTCTCCCGCGGCGTCTGAACGCGCGGCGAAAGTTCGGGCCCGGGGGCGATCCGCTAAACTTCGAGCGAACGGATTCACCCTAAACCTTCCCTTAACTTCAGTGGCGTTAAATCGCCCGATCTTTAGTGTGTTGCGGTGGATTAATCCGATGAGTGATAGTGCGGCGTTCAACTTGGCGCGCGTTGGCGCGCGCCTTGCTGTGACCGGTTTGGTTGGGGTCTGGCTGGCCGGCTGCTCGTCGGATGCGACGCGACTTTCCGACACATTCGGCGCGAGCGATCCAACGCCGACCGCCAGCATCGGGCCAGCCCCGTCAGGGCCCGCCGGCTATGTAGGGGCGGCTCATTCAAGTCCGGTCGCCGTCTCGACGCTTCCGCCCCCGTCGTCCGGCCAGATCAAGCCGACGACGACTCAGCCGATCACCGGCTTCAACGGCGCATGGAGTACGGCCGGCGGTTCGCCGATCATCGTCGCGGATGGCGAAAACATCGACACGATTTCGCGTCGCTTCGGCGTGCCGCAATCCGCGCTCCTCCAGGCCAACGGCCTTTCGAGCGCGGCCCAGGTTCGCCCCGGGACGCGCCTGATCGTGCCTGTCTACAACGCCGGCGCGGCCAAATCCGCCGCCGCCGAGCCGAAGGCGCATCTGGCCGACGCCTCGGAAGCGCGGCGGGACAAGTCAAAGCACGAGAAATCGGCGAAAGAGACCGCCAGGGAGAAGGCCGAAAAGCAGGCCGACGCCTCCGATCGTAAGAAGCATGACAAGGCCAAAGTCGCCGAAAGCGACGAGGCCGACCAAGCCCACAAGTCCGGCAAAGCCGACAAATCCGCGAAGGCGGACGACAAATCCGCAAAAGCGGACAAGTCGGAGAAGGCGGTCGCCAAGACGGCTGAGCCCGAAAAGAAGCAGAACGACGCCAAGCTCGACGCCATCGCGAAAAAGCCGGCCTCGACCGATCAGACGCCGACCGGCAGCGTACATTCCGAGGACGCGGCGCAGATCTCTCCCGCCGAGGGCGTCGCTCCGGAATTCCGGTGGCCGGCGCGCGGGCGGATCATCCTCGGCTTCAAATCCGGCGCCAACGACGGCATCAATATCGCGGTGCCGGAAGGCACCTCGGTCAAGGCGGCCGAGAGCGGCGTCGTCGCCTATGCGGGCAGCGAATTGAAGGGCTACGGCAATCTCGTCCTGATCCGTCATCCCAACGGCTTCGTCACCGCCTACGCCAACAACGGCGAACTCGAGGTCAAGCGCGGCGACACCGTCAAGCGCGGCCAGATCATCGCCAAGTCCGGGCAAAGCGGCAATGTGTCGTCGCCGCAATTGCACTTCGAATTGCGCAAAGGCTCGACCCCGGTCGACCCGACGAACTATCTCGCGGGTCTCTGATCGCCGCGGGAAGCCGGCGTCCAGTCCCTCCAGTCTGGACGATGATATCCTGTCAGGTTCGTCGCGAGACACGCTGAATCTGCGGGAGCAAACGAGGGCGGCGGGTCCCATGAAAGGCCCGCCGCCCTATCTCTTGTCGCGGCGGCCCGCGAAAGCGCAAAATGCCCCGCCGCAGGCGAGATTTTTTTAGCGACATGGCCCAAAGCTCCAAGCCGCTCGATCGCTTCGCCGTGTCGATCATGATCGTGCTTTGCGCGAGTTGGGGCCTCCAGCAGATTTCCGCCAAAGCCGCGCTCGTCGATTTCGCGCCGATCGCACAGGGCGCCTTGCGCTCGCTCGGCGCGACCGTCGCGGTCGGCGCTTTCGCGCTGTGGCGCGAACCCCAGATTTTTCGTCGCGACGGATCGCTGGCCTTGGGCGTTCTCGCCGGTCTGATCTTCGCCGCGGAGTTCATCTCGCTGTTCCTCGCCGTGCAATGGACGAGCGCGGCGCGGGTCATTCTGTTTCTCTATTCGGCGCCGTTCTTCGTCGCGTTGGGCGCGCTCTTGTTTCTGCCCAAGGAGCGCCCGCGTGCGCTGCAGTGGCTGGGGCTGGCGCTCGCCTTCGCCGGGGTCGCCGTCGCCCTCTCAGGCGCAGGCGGCAAGAACGGGCTCCTCGGCGATCTGCTGGCGATATTGGGGGCGGCGACCTGGGCGACGGTGACGGTGATGGTGAAGGCGACGAGTTTACGCTTCATCGCGCCGACCAAGATGCTGCTCTATCAACTCGCCGTTTCGGCGATCGTCATGGCGATTGTTTCGCGCGCAATCGGCGAGCCCTGGCCGATGCATGTCTCGCTGATCGGCGGGGCAAGCCTCTTTTATCAAACCTTCTGGGTGGCGAGTGCGGCGTACCTTGCCTGGTTCTGGCTGCTGACGCGCTATCGCGCCGGCGACATGGCGGCCTTCACCTTTCTCGCCCCGGTGGTCGGCGTGTTCGCCGGCCATTTCCTTCTTGGCGAGACGTTGTCGCCGGACTTCCTTGCGGCGCTCGCCATGGTCGCCGGCGGCATTCTTTTGGTGAACTGGCCTGCGCGTCTTCTGTTCACTCCTCGAGCTTTCGGCCGAGCCGGCCGGCAAGGTCCTGGATGAACTGCCATGCGGTGCGCCCCGAGCGCGCGCCGCGGGTCGTCGCCCATTCCAACGCGTCGCGTTCGACCTCCTCGCGCCGCGCCTCGAGACCGAAATGGTCGGCGTAGCCGAAGACCATGGCGAGAAATTCGTCCTGGCTGCAGCGATGGAAGCCGAGCCACAGGCCGAAACGGTCGGAGAGCGAGACCTTCTCCTCCACGGCTTCGCCGGGATTGATCGCGGTCGAGCGCTCGTTCTCCATCATGTCGCGCGGCAACAAATGACGCCGGTTCGACGTCGCATAGAAGAGCACATTGGCCGGACGCCCCTCGATGCCGCCTTCGAGCGCGGCTTTCAACGACTTGTAGGACGTATCCTCGGCGGCGAAGGAGAGGTCGTCGCAAAAGACGACGAAGCGGAACGGCGCGTCGCGCAAGAGCCCCATCAATCCCGGCAGGCTCTCGATATCCTCGCGATGGATTTCAACGAGCTTCAACGCGGCCGGGCGACCGGCGCGATTGATCTCGGCATGAACCGCCTTGACCAGCGACGACTTGCCCATGCCCCGCGCGCCCCAAAGAAGCGCATTATTGGCCGGCAGGCCCTTGGCAAAGCGCTCGGTATTTTCAATGAGGGCGTCACGGACCCGGTCGATACCGCGCAAAAGCGCGATGTCGACCCGGTTGACCTTTTTGACCGGCGCGAGCCAGCCGCGGTCCGCGTGCCAGACAAAGGCGTCGGCGGCGGCGAAGTCCGGCGCCGGCGGAGGCGGCGGGGCCAGGCGCTCCAGCGCCTCGGCGATGCGGGCGAGCGCCGGATCTGCGGCGGAAAGAGCAGGGCGGGGGAGCGGCGTATCAGGCATGACGATCGTTCGGAAAGGTCGGGGGCTTCGTTTGACACACTCGGCCAGCAAGCTCCAGCGCGGCGCCGCTCGATCACGGAAAATCTCGAAAGAGGCTAAAAATCGCCCTGGCGCTCCGCAGATGGCCTAGCGTGGTTAACCTGCGGCGCCTGCGTCGGGTTCGCCCAATTCGCAGCGCCGAAGTCGGTGCGGTCCGCGTCAATGGACGCCGAGAGCCCTCAGCGAGGCCTTCGCCCGGTCATCGCCGAGGTCGGCCGCCTTGCGGTACCAGCGCAGGGCCTCGGCCTTGTCTCTGGGCGCTCCGACGCCGTTCAAATAGGCGATTCCGAGATTGTTCATGCCTTGCGTATCGCCGGCGTCGGCGGCCTTTCGGTACCAACTCACGGCTTCGGTCGGATCTTTCGTGACGCCGGCGCCGTTCGCGTACATGGCTCCGAGATTGCTCATTCCCTGCGCGTAACCGGCGTCGGCGGCTTTTCTATACCACCGCGCCGCCTCGGCGTCGTCCTTTGGCAGGCCCGCCCCGGCTTGGAAGGCCGCGCCGAGAAGGTTCATCCCCCGCGCGTCGCCGGCGTCGGCCGCCTTGCGATACCAACTGGCGGCTTGGACCGGGTCTTTCGGCCCCGCAGCGCCGTTGGCGTATATCAAGCCCAGATTGTCCATGGCCTGGACATACCCGCCGTCGGCGGCCTTTCGGTACCAATTCATCGCCTCGACTATGTTTTTCGGCGCGCCCGCGCCGAACTGATATGAGAACCCGACATTGTTCATGCCAAAAGCGTCGCCGGCGTCGGCGCCTTTCCGGTACCAGCGGAAGGCCTGCGCCAAGTCTCTTGGCGCGCCGCCAGAGCCGTTTGCGTAGAGGAGGCCGAGGTTTGTCATGCCGCGCGCAAAGCCCGCGTCGGCGGCCTTTTTGTACCAGCGCTCCGCTTCGGCTTCGTCCGTCGTCACGCCGTTGCCGAGGGCGTATAGAGCGCCGACATTGGTCATGCCAAGCACATCGCCGGCCTCAGCCGCCTTCCGGTACCAATTCATGGCCTGCGCCTGGTCCTTCCGGACCCCGCGTCCATTCGCGTATGCGGCGCCGAGATTGTTCATGCCGCGGGTATCGCCGGCGTCCGCCGCCTTCTGATACCAACGCACAGCCTCGGTCTCGTCTTTTGGAGCGCCTCTGCCGTTCGCATGCATGAAGCCGAGACTGTTCATGCCGCGCGTGTCGCCGGCGTCGGCCGCCTTTTGATACCAACGCACCGCCTCCGTCGGGTCTTTCGACACGCCTTGACCGACTTCATAGACAAACCCGACATTGATCATGCCGCGGGTGTCGCCCGCGTCGGCGGCCTTGCGATACCATCGCAAAGCCAGCGCCTGGTCCTTCGGCGCGCCCTTGCCCCTCGCGTACATGGCGCCAAGAGCGTTCATGGCGCGCGTATCGCCCGCGTCGGCCGCCTTCTGATACCAGCGCTGCGCTTCGCCGTCGTCCTTTGGGACGCCGACGCCCGTCTCGTATAGATAGCCGAGCGCACGCATCGCCGCCGGAAATTCGACGTCCGCCGCCTTGCGGAACCAGCGCGCGGCCTCGGCGCCGTCCTTCGCCGTCCCTCTGCCGGCCTCGAGCATGAGGCCGAGATTGGTCATTGACGGCGGATAGCCCGTATCTGCGGCCTTTCGGTACCAGCGCGCGGCCTCGCTCTCGTCTTTCGGAACGCCATCGCCCCTTTCGTACATGAGGCCGAGATTGTTCATGGCCGTCGGAATGCCGGCGTCGGCGGCCTTGCGGAACCAGCGCATCGCCTCGGCGAAGTCCTTCGGCACGCCGAGGCCCCTTTCGTAAATTACGCCGAGATTGTTCACCGCCATGAGATTGCCGGCTTCGGCCGACTTGCGGACGAGACCCAGCGCCTCGCTTTCCGCTCCGCCGGCCTTTTGCAGGGCGCGGGCGAGCTGAAACTGCAGGCGGGAATCGTTGGGGCTCGCGGCCAGAGCAACCCGGCAGGCCGGAATGGCCTCCGCAGGTTGGAGGCGGTCGTATTCAACGCCGGCGACGCCGACGGGACGCGTCGAATCGTATGGCGAGGCCGCCAAACGGTCGCAGTCGCCGGCGGTCGCCTTGCCGGTCGCGACGACCACGGTGGTGCGCGATTCGAGGCTGGCGACGGCGCTCGACGGTTGCTGCTTGGTCGCGACCTGCTTCAAGCGCAGATCGGCCAATTTGGCGTAGAAGGTCCCTTCATATTGCGCTTTGAAGAGGGACAGCGCGTCCAAATCGGCCGAATCTTGTAAGGTTGCCCAAATCTGCGCGGCTTCGGCGAGCTTTCGATCGGGTTTTCCGCCGCCTGCCGGCGGCTGTTGACTGGTCTCCGGACCGACCGCTGAGGGCGCCGGCCCGCCCGGCGCGCTCACCAGAACCATGGCGCCGTCCGGCAAATCATCCTGAACGATATCGGGGAACTGCTTGCCGCCGGTCGCGGTCTTGACGTCGTCGCGCAAGCGCCGGAACGCGTCGTCGATACGCATGCCCTTCTTCTGAATGTTGGCGGCGAAGGCGCGGGCGAAGGGACTGCCTTTACCGGCGTCGCCGTCCTGAGCGGTGTCGCCAAGCCGTGTCGACAGGCCGATGAAGAGACTGCCGCCTTGCACCGGCTCGATCCGCTCGAAGCCGCGCCCCTTGCCGCCGACGGCGCGGCTGAGCCGCGGATCGTTACGGCAGGCGTCGACGAAAATCAGCGTCGCCTTGGCCCCGCCCGTCAAGGATGTGACGATCTCATCGAGCGGAATGCCGCCGGCGCGCAGCACGCGTTCGGAGCCTGACGCCACGTCGGCGGACGTCGACATCAAGACGCTGACGGGCCTGACGCCTTCATTCACCGTGAACCCGTGGCCGGCGAAATAGAACAATGCGACGTCGGCGCCCTTGGCGTCATCGGCGAAGGCGTTCACGGCGCCGTCAAAGCCGCCGAGGTCGGCGTTCTTCACGACCTTGACGGCAAATCCGATGTTCTTGAGGCTCGTTGCGACGAGATCGGCGTCGACGGTCGGATTGTCGAGGGCGGCGCCCCTGTAGGCGCCGTTGGCGACGATCAAGGCGATGCGCTTGTCGGCCAACGCGCTCGATACGAACCAAAGCGCCAAGAAAACCGCCAAGAAGCTCCGCAGCGCAGCCATTATGACGATCCCCCTGACGGGCGTGAAGCCGGCGCGAGAGCCGTAGGACCATAGGATTCGCCGCTTCCGCCGGCAAGATTGCGGGAGAGGTCGAAACGGAACGAATGATCCTTACGCTTGCTCACTTACGGGTTGAGAAGCTCGCCCGCGCGCCGCCCCCTTGCGACATCCGGTCCAAAATCCTCCGTCGCACCGCCCTTTTGTCAGCAAGATTGGCATTCATACGCCGAGAGGGACCTCGCTTGAGGTCGCGTCCGCGGGAACGCGGGCTGGAATATGGCGAAAAGGAGAAAGATTGGTGGCATTATTTAGAAGCTCGAAGGGCCGCGCGGCCTCTTTGGCCCTGACGGGCATGTTATTGGGCGTATCGGCCTCCTCCGCCGCATATGCCGGCGCTGCGACGAATGGCGTCTGGGCGCGCGATGACGGCCAGGTGCGGGTTCGCCTGACCCGTTGCGGCGGCAAGATCTGCGCGGTCAACACTTGGACGAAGGACCCGCAAGGAGAGGAGAAAGCCGGCGATCGGTTCATCATGACCCTGGCCTCGACCGGCGCCACCCATTGGACGGGCTCGGCCTTCGATCCAAAGAGAAAGCTCGTCTATTCAATGGACATGAGTCTGGTCGGCGAACAAATGACGACGCGCGGCTGTCTCACCGGCAGTTCGCTCTGCCAAAGCGCCGCTTGGACCCGCATAGGAAATTAGAAGCAGCGGCGCTCAAAACAAGCAAGAGCACATGGGGCTCCCAGCAAGGCTTTCAGTTCCAGCCCCTCCGCCGTTGCGCAACAGCGCACGAGGAGCGTGTCGATGCTGAAACTGCCGCCGCCGGTTTGGGCGTTCGCCTATGTGGCTGTCGCCGCCGGGGCCGGTTACTTCGCCGGTTGGCCGCGAGCTCCAGGGCTCCCGCTCGTCTGGCTCGGCGTTGCGCTTGTGATCCTTGGACTTGCTTTATCCTTCGCTGCCGCCACGCTATTTTGGCGCGAGGGCACGGAGCTTGACCCGGCCTCCGCGGTGAACCGCAAGCTTGTCACCTCCGGGCCTTTCAGGCTGACGCGCAACCCGATGTACCTCGGTTTGGTGACCATCACGCTGGGGATCGCCTGCTGGATCGGCGCCTGGCCTATGTTCCTGGCGCCGATCGCGACCTTCCTGACGGCGAATTTGGCGCATATACCGTTCGAGGAGGAGAAGATGCGCCGCCAGTTCGGCGAGGCGTTCGACGCCTATGCTCGGAAGGTCAGGCGGTGGATCTGACGGCGCGCCCGTGCGCCTCCGGCAGGCCGCGTTGCAGTTCCCGCTCGCCGCTCATGCCCGACATGCGCGCTGACGGCGCGGTCCCTCGTCGGTAGCTCCCCGGCGCCAAGCTGTCGAGACGGGAGACCATCCGCGGCCGCGTCAGCCCGACCTCGTCGTGGGGACCATTGGTCTCCAATTGAGAACGCGAAATCTGGCGCCAGGGCGCCGTTTGGCCTACCCTGGCGGCCGCGTCAGAAGCGGGTCCTTTGGCGCAAATCTTGGGAGGAGAAAATGTCACTTTACATGTGCCAGTTCGCCTATACTCCCGAATCCTGGGCGACCCAGGTCAAGAACCCACAGAATCGGATTGAAACTGTAGGTCCGGCGGTGTGCGAAGCCGCGGGCGGAAAGTTTGTCGGCGGATGGTTGTGCTTTGGCGAGTACGACGCCCTTTTTATCGCCGACATGCCGAGCATGGAGAGCATGGCCGCCATAGCATTGGCTGTAACGGCAGGAGGCGCCATCAAGGCGATGCGAACGACTCCCTTGATGACTGGAGCGCAGGGCGTGGAAGCCCTCAAGAAGGCGGACTCCGTCGCGAAGACCTATCGTCCTGCCCGATAGCAGGGCGCCTGCGCTCCATCCACTCAGCGGCGTAGCGACTTGAAGCTCTCCCGCATCTCGGAGACGAAGAGATCGGGCTGCTCCCAAGCCGCGAAATGGGTGCCGCGCGACAACTTGTTGTAATAGATGAGGTTGGGATAGGCCCGTTCCGCCCAACTCCGCGGCGCCGTGTAGATTTCTTCCGCGAAAGCGCTCACGGCGACCGGGAGCTGGACGCCCCGCACGTCGACGAAGCCTCCTGCCGGCAGGTTGTTCGTGGTGTCCCAGTAGAGGCGTGCGGACGAGATCGCGGTGTTGGTCAGC
>DASZFX010000063.1:0-4118 GCA_035939375.1 Roseiarcus sp. | reverse complement strand
CCGGCGCGCCCGCCGGCGGGCGCGTCATCGACCATTCTTACGCCGTCATGGCCTATGACTTCGCTCTGGCGCCCGCCGCCAAGGGCTGAGGCGACGCTGCATCCGACAAAGCGGCGCGGTGGGTAGGAGAGAAAAAGGGAGGACGACAATGCGCATGGGCTCCATCAGCAGACGCAAATTCGTCGAGGGCGGCGCGGCGCTCGGGGCGCTCGCCGTCGGCGCAAGCCTCGGCGCGCCGGCCGTGCGCGCCGCCGCCCGCACGATCAAGATCGGCTAAGTCAGCCCGCAGACCGGGCCGCTCGCCAGTTTCGCCGACGCCGATAGCTTCATCCTTGGCGGCGTCAACGCCATCTTGAAGGACGGCCTCAAGATCGGCGATCAGACGTACCCGGTCGAGATCATCGTGCGCGACAGCCAGTCCAATCCGAACCGGGCCGCCGAAGTCGCCAAGGACCTTATCGTCAAGGACAAGGTCGACCTGATGACGGTCGCCTCGACGCCGGAGACGACCAATCCGGTTTCGACTCAGTGCGAGATAGAGGAGCTGCCCTGCATTTCGACTATGGCGCCCTGGCAACCTTATTTCATCGGCCGCCAGGCCAATCCGGGCGATCCCAAGAGCTGGAAGCCGTTCGAGAGCACCTTCCATTTCTTCTGGGGTCTCGAAGACATCATCGCCGCCTACACCAACATGTGGGGACAGGTTTCAACCAATAAGATGGTCGGCGGCCTTTTCCCCAATGACGGCGACGGCAACGCCTGGGGCGACAAGGTCGTCGGCTTTCCACCGGTGCTCGATAAGCTCGGCTTCAAGCTCACCGATCCCGGCCGCTTTCAGAATCTTACCGACGATTTCGGCGCTCAGATCGCCGCCTTCAAACAATCCGACTGTCAGATTATCACGGGCGTCGTGATCCCGCCGGATTTCACAACCTTCTGGAACCAAGCCAATCAGCGCGGCTTCAAGCCGAAGGTCGCCTCCGTCGGCAAAGCGCTGCTGTTCCCCTCCGCATTGGAGGCGCTCGGCAAGACGGGCCACAACCTGTCGACCGAAGTTTGGTGGACGCCGACCTATCCGTTCAAATCATCGCTCACCGGAATCTCCGCCGCCGATCTCGGCAAGGGCTATGAGCAAGCGAGCAAGAGACAATGGACCCAGCAGATCGGCTTCGCCCATGCCTTGTTTGAAGTGGCGATCGACGTATTGAAACGCAGCGCCGACCCGACCAAGCCCGAGACCGTCGTCGATGCGATCGCCAAGACCAATCTCGAAACCATCGTCGGCCCGATCGCCTTCGGCTCGGACAAGCTGCCGCCCTTCGCCCGCAAGAACATCGCCAAGACGCCGCTGGTCGGCGGCCAATGGCGGCTTGGCGCGGACGGCAAATATACGATCCATGTCGTCGACAATCAGACCGCGCCGGAGATTCCGCTCGGCGGCAAGATGGAGGCGCTGAGTTAGGTCGGCGCGGTTGGGCCTCCATGATCCTCGAACTCGACGGGCTTTCAAAGAGCTTCGGCCGGTTGAAGGTCGCCGATGCGATATCGTTCGGCCTTGCAGAGGGCGAGGCGCTCGGCGTCGTCGGGCCGAACGGCGCCGGCAAGACGACGCTGTTTTCGCTGATCGGCGGCGCTTTGAAGCCGGACGCCGGCGCGGTCCGACTGATGGGACGCGACATCACGAACGACAGCCCGCAGTCGCGCTGCGCCGCCGGCGTCGCCCGAACGCATCAAATTCCGCGCCCCTTTGAGAAGCTGACCGTGTTCGAGAACGTACTTGTCGGCGGCTGCTTCGCCAGGCGCCGCGCCGAAAAAGACGTGGTCGAGCATTGCGGCGCGGTGCTAGAGCGGGCGGGGCTTCTCGCTCACGCCAACAAGCTGGCCGGCGCCTTGCCGCTGCTTGACCGCAAGCGCCTCGAACTCGCCCGCGCTCTCGCCACTGAACCTCGTGTTCTGCTGCTCGATGAAATCGCCGGCGGCCTTACCGAGGGCGAGTGCCGCGAACTCGTCAAGATGATCCGCGCGATCAGCGCTTCCGGCGTCGCCATCCTATGGATCGAGCATATCGTCCATGCGCTGCTCGCCGTCGTGACGCGCCTGGTCGTGCTCAATTTCGGTCAGCTCATCGCGCAAGGAGAGCCGCGCGCCGTCATGGCCTCGCGCCAGGTGCGTGAAATCTATCTTGGCGCATTCGAATGAGCCAGCCGCAGCCGCTGCTCGCCACCAAAGCGCTGCGAGCCTTTTATGGGGATTTCCAAGCGCTCTTCGGCATAGACGCGATAGTCGGCGCCGGCGAGACCGTCGCCATCATCGGCGCCAATGGCGCTGGCAAGTCGACCTTTCTGCGGGCGATCGTCGGCCTCATGAAAGCCGCCCCCGAATCGGTTCTGCTCGACGGAGAGCCGATCGGCGGTCGCCCGCCCCCTGATATCGTGCGACTCGGCGTCGCCATGACGCCGGAGGGACGGCGCATCTTTCCCTCGCTGACGGTCGAAGAAAATCTCGCGATCGGCGCCTGGACGCGACCGCGCGACGTCGCCCAGGCGCTGGATCGCGCCTACGCGCTCTTCCCGGCGCTGCGCGAGCGTCGCAACAGTCCCGGGCTGACGCTCTCCGGCGGCGAGCAGCAGATGGTCGCCATCGCCAGGGCGTTGGCCTCCAAGCCGCGCCTGCTTCTCTGCGATGAAATCTCGCTCGGCCTCGCGCCGATCGTCATCAACGAGGTCTATGCGGCCCTGCCGGCGATCAAGGCGACCGGCGTAAGCCTGGTGATCGTCGAGCAGGATATTTCGCGCGCGCTTACGGTCGCTGATCGGATCTATTGTTTCCAGGAGGGGCGGGTCACGTTGAGCGGGAGGCCGAAAGAGCTGACGCAGGATCAGATTCACGAGGCTTACTTTGGACACTAGGGGCGAAATGCGACAAAGCGCGCGCTCGGCCGTTGCGGCGGCGACCGCGCAAGGGCTGCGCGCGTTTTCATGATCGCGCTCGTCAACATCCTCATCGACGGCGTGATGGTCGGCGCCCTCTACGCGCTGTTCGCGGCCGGGCTTTCCCTGATCTTCGGCGTGATGCGCCTCGTCAATTTGGCGCATGGCGACCTCATCGTCGTCGCTGCTTACCTGATCCTCGTCGTCGCCGAGCGATCGGGGCTCAGCATCTTCTTTGCCTTGGCGATTGTCGCGCCGTTGATGTTCGCCTTGGGCTACGGGTTGCAGATCGGCTTGCTCAACCGGGTGCTCGGCGCCGACATCCTGCCGCCGCTTTTGGTCACTTTCGGCCTGTCGATCATTCTCCAGAACGGCGCGTTGGCGCTTTTCTCCGCCGACAGCCGGCGACTGCCCGCCTTCGGCCTCGATAGCGCGTCGCTGCCGATCGGCCCCTTCGCCGTCGGCGTCATGCCGATGCTCACGTTGCTTGCGGCGGTCGTCGTGATCTTCGCGCTCAATCGTCTCTTCTACGCCAGCGCGATCGGCCGCGCTTTCCGCGCGGTCTCGGACGATGCGACGACGGCGCAATTGATGGGCGTCTCCAATTCCAAAATTTTCGCCATCGCCATGGGGCTGGCTCTGGCGGTCTCGGCGATCGCCGCGCTGTTCCTCGGCGCTCGGGCCAATTTCGACCCGTCCATCGGCCCGGGCCGGCTCATCTTCGCTTTTGAGGCGGTCATCATCGGCGGGCTCGGCAGCCTATGGGGCACGTTGGCCGGCGGCGTCATCCTCGGCGTCGCCCAGACGATCGGGGCGGCGCTCAATCCGGAGTGGCAGCTCCTGGCCGGCCACGTCGCCTTTCTCGCCATGCTGGTCGCCCGGCCGCGCGGCCTCTTCCCCCGCGCCAATGACTGACCCGGCCGTGACCGCCCCTTCCCCCGCGGCGCGTTATTCGATGACGACGCGCACGCGCGCCTCTGGAGTGGCGATGATCGGCGCGGGCGCGTTGATCCTCGGCCTCGCCCTCTTGCCTTTCCTGGTCGATCGTGGGCCGCTCCAGAGCCTATTCTTTGTCCTGACCATGCTGGCGCTGGCGCAATATTGGAATCTGCTCGCCGGCTACGCCGGATTGGTCTCGGTGGGTCAACAGGCCTTCGTCGGGCTCGGCGGCTATCTTCTATTCGCTCT
>DASZFX010000062.1:0-1851 GCA_035939375.1 Roseiarcus sp. | reverse complement strand
ACGCCCGCCGCCGCTCAGGACAAGTCGATCAAGACCGCCGCCACGGCGCTCGACAGCGCGACGACCACCGACAGCGCCGGAGGCTTCGCCGTTCAGCTCGCAGCGCCGCACAGCGAGGCTGAAGCGCAAAGCGCTGCGACCCGCCTTCAGACGAAATTCGCCGGCGAGCTTGACGGATTGCAGCCGGTCATCCGAAAGGCGGAGCTGAAGGACAAGACCGTCTATCGCGTGCGGATCGTCGGCCTCTCCCGTGCGGCGGCCGTCAGCCTCTGCGAGAAGTTAAAGGCGGCGGGCGGCGCCTGTTTCCTGGCGCGCGAATAGGAATCGCGGGCAGGGGGGCCTATGGTCAAGGCGTTCATTTGCGGCTGCGCGGGCCTCGCGTTGAGCGACGACGAACGCCGTTTTATCGCCGAGACGCAACCCTGGGGACTGATCCTCTTCAAGCGCAATGTCGCCGAGCCGGCGCAAATGCGCGAGCTTACGCGGATATTTCGCGAAACCGTCGGACGCGCCGACGCGCCCGTGTTGATCGACCAGGAGGGCGGGCGCGTTCAAAGGATGGCGCCGCCGGTTTGGCAGGCCTATCCGAGCGCTGCCAGTTTCGAGGCCGCGGTCGCCCATCGCGGGGCGGCTGTGGATGCTGCGCGTCTGTCGGCTCGCCTGATCGCTCATGATTTGCGCGAGGTCGGCGTGACGATCGACTGCGCGCCGGTGCTCGATCTGGCCTTCGAGGGCGCCCATACGGTGATCGGCTCGCGCGCTTTTTCCCGCGAGCCCGCCCGCGTCGCCGAATTCGGGCGCGCCGTCGCCGAAGGGCTGCTCGCCGGCGCCGTTGCGCCGGTCATCAAACATATTCCCGGCCATGGCCGCGCCATGGTCGACAGCCATCTGGAGTTGCCGATCGTGGAGGCCAGCCGGGGCGAACTCATCGAGGAGGATTTCTCGCCCTTTGCGGCCCTGAAGGATTTGCCGATCGCGATGACCGGGCATGTCGTCTACCGGGCGATCGACCGAGATCGTCCGGCCACCGCGTCGAGAATCGTCATCGAGACGATCATCCGCGGCGCGATCGGCTTTGACGGGCTGCTGCTGACGGACGATCTGTCGATGAAGGCGCTTGGCGGCTCGTTTGGAGAACGGGCGCAAGCCGCATTCTGGGCCGGGGTCGATATCGCGCTCCATTGCAATGGCGACCTTGCGGAGGCGCGGGCCGTGGCTGAGGCCGCCCCGCCGCTTGCCGGCGTCTCGTTGCGGCGGGCCGAGGCGGCGCTCGCCCGGATCGCCGCGGCGCCCGCGCCTTTCGACGCGGCGGGCGCCCGAGCCGAACTCGCGGCGGCTTTTGCGCGCGCGGCGTGATCGTTTTGGGTGAGACGGCTTGCGTTAGCGATGGGCGCGGCGGGCGTTAACCACAATTGTGGCGCGTTTAACCGACTTCCTTTAGGTAAACAAAGGGTTTCGAGGTCTGGTCGCAATCAAGCCATTGCTTTCAGCGCCCGTCGCTGTAACGTCGCATGGACGGGTTAAGCGGGATCGATTTTTAAGAATACCCTACGGAGTGCTCAGGTCCGCCGCATCTCCTGGGTCCGTGGGGTCGGCCGGCTTGGAAGCGGCGGGAGTGGCCTCCTCGTAGCCGCTTCCAGCCGGCCTCCTGTTTCGAGGGCGCGTGACGGTCGGAGGCGTTCGTCGCCTCGGCTGTCACGCGCTCCCAACTCACATGATGTATGATGTCTTCGGGACAGCGCGGCATCGGTCCCGGCGTTAGCGTGGCGACCGGCGGCTCCTCTTTCGGCGGCGACGAGTTTGTCGGCGTGATCGTGATGTCCGCCGTATTGACGGCGATCTGTTTGCGCA
>DASZFX010000061.1:0-6958 GCA_035939375.1 Roseiarcus sp. | reverse complement strand
CGATGATCCGGCCGCGTTGATCTCGCAGATCGAGGCGGCGCTCGATCAGGGCGAAATCGACGTCGCGATGGCGCTTTGGGCGCGTCTGCCCGAGCCGATGCGGCGCGCTTCGCACGATTGGGCGAGCGGCGCGCAGGCGCGGCGCGCCGCGGACGCCGCCGCGCAAAGCATTTTGAGCGACGCGATGACGAAGCTTGCGTCAGGCGACAAGCAATAGACGAGCGCCGCCCCGCCGCCGGCGCCAGGGCGCCAGCGGGCCGGTCGGGACGTACGAAAGAAAAGAGTTTGCGGAGTTTCGATGGTACGCGTCGTTATTTTCCTCGGTCTGCTCTGCGCTGCGGCGCTCGGCCTGACTTGGCTCGCCGACCATCCGGGCCAGGTCGAATTGACCTGGGGCGGCTATCGCATCGAAGCCTCGGCGATGGTCGGGCTCGGCTTCGTCGTGGCTCTGGCGCTTCTTGTCGCGCTTATTTGGGCGATCATCCGTTTTGTCTTTCGCATTCCCTCGCTGGTGACGCTCGCGCGCCGGGCGCGCCGGCGCGAGAAGGGCATGGCGGCGCTGTCGCGAGGGATGATCGCGGTCGGCGCCGGCGATTCCAACGCCGCCAAGCGCCACGCGGCCGAGGCGCATCGGCTCCTCGGCGGCGAGCCGTTGACGCATCTGTTGCGCGCGCAGGCGGCGCAGCTCGCCGGCGATCGCATCGGCGCCGAAACGGCGTTCAAGGACATGCTCGCGCGGGAGGCGACCCATACGCTCGGCCTGCGCGGGTTGCATTTGGAGGCGCGCCGGCGCGGCGATCATCGCGCCGCCCTCGAATACGCCGCCCAAGCGCAAAAGCATTCGCCCTTGCCCTGGGCCGGACAGGCGGTGCTCGATCACCGCGCCGCCGAGGGCGATTGGGCGGGCGCGCTCGCCAGCGTCGAGGCCAACGCCGCGGCGCATTTGATCGACAAGCCGACCGTCAATCGCTGGCGAGCCGTGCTGAAGACGGCGATGGCGCAAGAGCGAGCCCTTCGCGAGCCGCATGTCGCGCTGGCGCTCGCGCAAGAGGCTGCGCGTCTGGCCCCGGATCTTGCGCCCGCCGCCGCGTTGGTCGGACGATTAGCGGCGCAGAGCGGCGATTATCGGCGCGCGGCGAAAATCATCGAGACGACTTACGCCAAGACGCCGCATCCGGACCTCGCCAGCGCATATGTACGCATGCGGCCCGGCGATTCGGCGACCGACCGTCTTGCGCGCGCGCGCGCCCTTGCCCGCGTTGCGCCGAACGATCCTGAAAGCCGGTTGACGATTGCGCGCGCCGCGCTTGAAGCGCGCGATTTCAAAGCCGCCCGCGAGGCGATCGATCCGCTCATCGGCGCCGACGCGCCGGCGGGCCGACCGAGCGTGCGCGCCTGCCTCTTTATGGCGGATCTCGAGGAGACCGAAGGCGGCGCGCCCGGCGCGGTGCGGGAATGGCTGGCGCGCGCCTCGCGCGCGCCGCGCGATCCGGCATGGGTGGCGGAAGGAATCGTCAGCGACGTTTGGGCCCCAGCCTCGCCAAACGGCAAGCTCGACGCTTTCGTCTGGCGCGTTCCCGCTGAACGCCTGACCGCGCCGAGGGAGCCGCCGCCCGCGCCGCCGCCGCGTGTCATCGCCCCGGCGGCGATCGAGACCGCTGCGGCCGAACCGCCCGTCGTGGCGCGCGAAGCGGCGCCCCGAAGCGCGCCGATCGAAACCGCGCCGGAAGCAGCGCCATCGCCCCGAGTCGCGTCGATCGAGACGGCGCCCGCGCGCATCGGCGATCGGGCGCTCGCCCACCTGCCGCCGCCGAATCCGCCGGATGATCCTGGCGCTGATGTCGCGCCGCAACGGCGCCGCTTTCGCTTGTTCTCCTGAAACAAGCCCTGATCGGCGCAAGCGCCGGAGACGACGCGAAAATGACGCCACGCCTTCGGCGTCGGAAGCAATAATCAGAACTCGACCTCGAGCTCTTCGATCTCTTCCGCCTCCGCCTTGGCCGCCTCGACCCATTCCTGCAGCGCGGGCAAATCCCAGATGCGGTCGGCATAGGCCTGGCAGACCTTGTCGAGCGCGACGTCATAGGTGCGGAAACGACTGACCACCGGCGCGTACATCGCGTCGGCGAGCGTGATCTTGCCGAAGAGATAAGGCCCGCCATAGGCGGTGAGACATTCCCGCCAGATCGCTTGGATGCGTTCGATGTCGGCCACGGCCTTGGTCCAGACCTTGAATTTGAGAAAATGCCCTTTGATGTTCATCGGCAGGGCTTGGCGCAGCGAAATGAAGCCGGAATGCATTTCGCCGGAGATCGAGCGGCAATGGGCGCGTCTTGCCCGATCTTTAGGCACGAGGCCCGCCTGAGGGGCAATTTCATTCAAGAATTCGCCGATCGCCAGCGTGTCCCATACTTTGACGCCTTCATAGGTCAGGCAGGGAACGAGAATGGAAGGCGACAGGAGAAGAATTTCGGCGCGGGCGTCCGCATCGTCCGGCGCAACGATCACTTCCTCGAAATCGATCCCGGCCAGCTTCGCTATCAGCCAGCCGCGCAGCGACCAGGACGAATAATTCTTGCTGCTCAGTGTCAGCGTCGCCTGCGACATGGGCGCAGCCTCCGGAAAACCATTGAAAGATATAGCAAATCATATGCCAAGTGGCACGGCGATTGCTTGATTTGGCCTGGCCAGAAGCGAGCCGAGCCAATGCTGTACGATTTCTACCAAGCGGCCGCTGACATTAGCGATGTCCTGCGTTCGCTGGCCGCCAATTCCGAAAGGTTCTTCAAGGCCTGGCCGGCTGGGCCGCTTGCGCCAGCGCGTCACGCCGCGGCCTTTTGCGAGGCGATGGCTCTCGCCGGCTTCACCCATGACCGTCCCCCCTATGACATTGCCGACGTCGAGATTCGCAGCGAGAGGATTCCCGTACATTCGGATGTCGTGCTGACGACGCCCTTCTGCGACCTCCTTCGTTTTCGCAGGGCGAACAGCGTCGAGGAGCCGAAAGTCCTGCTCGTCGCCCCCATGTCCGGCCATTTCGCGACGCTGTTGCGCGGTACGGCCCGCACTCTGCTCCGCGATCACGAGGTTTTTTTGACCGATTGGATCAACCCGCGCGAGATTCCCGCCGCCGCCGGCGTCTTCGGCCTCGACGAATACACCCAGCACTTGCTCGACTTCATCAAGCACATGGGGCCTGACACGCATGTCGTCGCCGTTTGCCAGCCCGCGGTCTCCGCCTTGGCCGCGACGACCATCATGGCGCAGCATAGGAACAACCCCCAGCCCAAAAGTCTCACGCTGATGGCGGGCCCGATCGACACGCGGATCGCGCCGACCAAGGTCAATGAACTGGCGACCAGGCGCCCCCTCAAATGGTTCGAGGACAACATGATCAGCGTAACGCCGTCGCGGCTCAAGGGCGGCGGTCGGCGCGTCTATCCCGGCTTCGTCCAGCTGACGGCCTTTATGAGCATGAACGCCGAGCGGCACGCCAAGTCCTTCATCGATATGATCAAGCACCGGATCGCGGGCCGTCACGACAAGGCCGACGCCATCCATGAGTTCTACAAAGAATATTTCGCCGTGATGGACTTAACCGCCGAATTCTATCTGGAGACGGTCGCGCAAGTGTTCCAGGAAGCCGCGTTGCCGCTCGGCAAGATGAAATTCAAGGGCGAGAGAATCGATCCGCGGGCGATCCGCAAGACGTTCCTTTTGACCGTCGAGGGCGAGAAGGACGACATTTGCGCCGTCGGCCAGACGCTGGCGGCGCAAGACCTTTGCGGCGGATTGCGTCCCTATATGAAGTCGCACTACATGCAGGCTGGGGTCGGCCATTACGGCGTCTTCAACGGCCGGCGCTGGGAGACGCAGATTTATCCGGTGGTCCGCAATCATATCCAGGCGAGCCGATAAGGGCGCCGCACAAATCCTCTTTGTCGCTGTCGACGCCTAAGGGCGGTCGCCCATTTCGTCGGGGAGGAAGCTCCCCGCGTTTTGCGCGCGCCAGGCCGACGACGCCTCTGCAAGGGAGCGCGGAGCGTCGCTTATCGATCGGATCGTCGCGGGCGTCCGCGAAAATCGCGGCGCCGGCGCCGGCTGGGTCACGCCGTCGATCTCGACGAAGGTTCGGCGCGCCGCGAGATGAGGGTGGCGCGCCGCCTCCGCCAGCGTCAACACCGGCGCAAAGCAAGCGTCCGTACCTTCCAGCGCCTGACGCCATGCCTCGCGCGTGCGCGTCTTGAACACCGCCTCGAGCTCTTCATGCAGCGCCGGCCAGTTGGCGGGATCGGTGCGGTCGCGATCGAGCGGATCGTCAAGGCCGATGATCTCGCACAGGCGCTCGTAGAAGCGCGGCTCCAGCGCGCCAATCGCCACATATTCTCCGTCCGCGCAAACAAAAGTACGATAGAAGGGCGCGCCGCCGTCGAGCAGATTGGCGCGGCGCTCGCTGCTCCAGAGCCCTTTCGCGCTCAACTCCGCGCACATCGCCATCAATGAGGCGGCGCCGTCGCAGATCGCGCAGTCCACCACCTGGCCCCGGCCCGATTGCCGCGCCGCGATGATCGCCGCAAGCAGGCCGACGACCATGTAAAGAGCGCCGCCGCCGAAATCGCCGAGGAGATTGAGCGGCGGTATGGGCTCTTCGCGCGTGCCGATGGCGGCAAGCGCGCCGGCGAGCGCGATATAGTTGATGTCGTGCCCGGCGCTGTCGGCGAGCGGGCCGGTCTGTCCCCAGCCGGTCATCCGGCCGTAGACCAGCTTCGGGTTGCGTTGCAGGGCGACGTCGGGGCCGAGGCCGAGGCGCTCCATCACGCCGGGACGAAACCCTTCGATCAGCGCGTCCGCGCTTTCGATGAGAGAAAGCGCCTCCTCACGCACCGCCGGGTCCTTCAGATCGGCGATGACGACCGGACGGCCGCGCGACAAGACGACGCCCGGCCGGAAGGGCGACGGCTCGGGACGATCGATCGCGACAATATCGGCGCCCATGTCGGCGAGGAGCATCGCGGCGAAAGGCCCGGGGCCGATGCCGGCGAATTCGACGATCCTGACGCCGGCGAGAGGCCCGCGGCTCCCGGCGGCGGAGGTCCCCTGATCAGTCATTCTCGCGCCCCCATCAGCTTTTTTTGCCGCCATAGACTAGCGGCGAATTGGCGCGCCGTCCTAGGTGTGGGCGATTCTTCGTTCCGAAGGGGCGGGCCGCCGCCCCGCCATGTTGACGCAAAGATGTCGCCGCCATTCAGCCGCGTCGTGTCCGAAAGTACGACAAGCTTTAGCCACGATCTTGCTTTGACGATCGCGCAAGGACGACGGAGGAGGCAAAACCCCGCCGTTCACCCCGCATTCAGGCTTGGTCGTGCTGAGTCCCGAAAGAAGGCGCAAATTTGCGCTTTCCTGTTTTCATTCTTTCGTTGCAACAAATGCATTTGTCCCTGTTTGTATCCGTCCCCCCGTATTTTGCGGTCTTCGACCCAACGCCCATAGGGCCAATGAGCAACTCAATAGAGAGGGTTCCAATGAGATTGAATTCCCCTTTGCACCGCCTGCGCGTTGCACTCGCCGCGGCCGCGGTCGGGGCGGCCTGCCTTGCCGCTGCGCCCGCTTTTGCGCAGGAAGAGGCTTGTGCGCCGCCGACCGTCGTCGACACGCCCCCGCCGGCGCTGCCCGATTACGATCAGCCGCCGGTGCCCGGCCCCGGCTATATCTGGTCGCCCGGCTATTGGTCGTGGGACTCGGATGAGAGCGATTATTACTGGGTGCCGGGCACCTGGGCGATTCCGCCGCGGCCCGGCCTTTTATGGACGCCCGGCTATTGGGCTTGGACGGCCGGTTCGTTTTTGTTTCACGCCGGCTATTGGGGCGACCATGTCGGTTTCTATGGCGGCGTGCCCTATGGCTACGGCTATACAGGCGACGGTTACGTCGGGGGGCGATGGGAACACGGCGTCTTCGCCTACAATCGCGCCGTCAATAATGTGGCCGGCGTCCCCGTCAGGAATGTCTATGAAGAGAGGGTCACGGTAAACGGGACGCTCAACAACGTCAGTTACAACGGCGGCAAGGGCGGCATCGAGGCCCGTCCGACCGCGGACGACAGGGCCATCGCGAAGGAGCGGCATTTCGCGCCGACGACGTTGCAGCGCGAACACGTGCAGGCGGCGAGCAAGGACACGTCGCTCTTCGAGAAGTCCAATAAGGGCGCCCCGCCGATCGGCGCGACGCCGCGCCCGAAGGAGTTCAAAGGACCAGGCGTCGCCCCGGCCCGCGCCACGACACAGGCCCAACCGAACGCTCCGGCGACGGAAGGGAACAAGCCCGCCGTCGAAGAGAAGAAGATCGAAGAAAAGAAGACCGAGGAGAAGAAGCAGCCCGCCGAAAGCAAGCCTGCAATCGAGGAAAAGAAACCGGCGAACGCCGGTTCGGGCCAGGGCGTAGAGAAACCGGCGGTCCAAGAGAAAGAGAAGAAGACGCCGCCCAAGGCGACGATCGAAGAGAAGAAACAGCTGACGCCGCAAAAGACGATCGAAGAGAAAAAACCATCGATCGAGGAGAAGAAGCCCGCGATCGAGGAAAAGAAACCTGCGGTTGAGGGGAAGAAGCCCGCGATCGAGGAGAGAAAACCAGTAATCGAAGAGAAGAGGCCCGAAGCGCCGAAGCCGGAGCCGAAAGCCCAAATGGAAAAGCCCGCCGCGCAGGCCCCGCCGCCGGCGCCTGCGGCGCACGCGCCCCCGCCGGCGGCGGCTCATCCGCCAGGCAAGCCGGAGGAAAAGAAAAAGCCGCAGCCTTGAGCGGCCGCTTCGCGAGCGCGGGGCTTTTGCCCCGCGCATCCCGCCTCTGTCGCGCCAAAGGAGGCGGGGGCTTTCAACTGAGCGCAGCCAAGCCTATATTGGGTGTGTCGTCGCAAGGCGACTATGGCGATAAACGGACATCGAAATAAGCCTTTCGGACCCGG
>DASZFX010000060.1:0-5348 GCA_035939375.1 Roseiarcus sp. | reverse complement strand
GGGATGGTCTGCGAGGCGACGATCCACGGCATCAGCGATTTATCGAGGCGGCGCATATGAACGACCAGCACCGCGAGCAAAATTCCCAAGCTCGAGCCGATGGCGAAGCCGAGGATCGTCTCCTGCAAGGTGATCGAAGCGTGATAGACGAGACTGCGCTTCGAGGACGGATCGATTCCAAGAATGCTACGGTCGAGTTCGGCGACGATCTGATGCGGGGCCGGCAGCGTCGGGCGATCCATGTTGAGTTCGGCGGCGGCAAGATCGGCGAAGGAATAGTTCGTATTGCCGGCGTTGGCGAAGAAATCGCGCTGCAATTGTAGGTTCATGTAGAGAGCGCCGAGGTACCACAGCGCAATCAGCGCGGCGACGACGATCGTCACGGGGATGACGTTTTTCATGCCGGCGCCCTTGCGGCGCGCCGAGCCAAGGGGGAGGCCGCGACGCCTGAGCCGTGCTCGCCGTCAAGGTCAAGCCGGCTTCGCCGGTCGCTTCGCTTCCGCTGCGCGAACCTTGACGGCTCCGCGCGGCTCAGGCCTTTGGCGACCATGGTCTTTGCTGCATGGGCCGGCTTGCAGCCGGCTCTTGCAGCAAAGATCATGGTCACAAAAAGCCACGTCGGATCGGCGTGGTCACCGCGAAGCGGCCGTAACGAAGTGGAGGAGCGCCGAAGGCGCTTGACGACGCCGGGCCGATGTGGCCCCGCGGATTTAGCTATGCGCGCGTCGAAGACGCCCGTCTTCGACGGGCTATGGCCGCTTGACGACCCCGGGCCGATGTGGCCCTGCCGGGTACGATCCCTCACCCCCCGTACAGCCCCTGCCGCGCCTCGCGCAGCGCCTTCTTCTGCACCTTCCCCATCGCGTTCCTCGGTAAGTCCTCGACGAAGAACACGCGCTTCGGCAGCTTGTATTTCGCGAGGCGGCCTTCCAGCGCTTGCAGCACCGCCTCCTCGGTCAGCGCCGCCCCCTTCGCCGGCACGACCACGGCCGTGACGCCTTCGCCGAAATCGGGATGCGGCAGGCCGATGACGGCGCTTTCAAGGATTCCAGGCAGCGCGTCGATCTCTGCTTCGATCTCCTTCGGGTACACGTTGAACCCGCCGGAAATGATCAGGTCCTTGGCCCTGCCGACGATATGGACGTAGCCGCGCTCGTCGATCTTGCCGAGATCGCCGGTGATGAAGAAGCCGTCGGCGCGGAATTCTTCCGCGGTCTTTTCAGGCATCAGCCAATAGCCCTTGAACACATTCGGGCCCTTGACTTCGATGATTCCGATCTCGCCGTCGGGAAGGCGACGGCCGGGGCCAGGCTCGGCGATGCGCAACGAGACGCCGGGCAGCGGGAAACCGACCGTGCCGGCGATGCGATCGCCTTCATAGGGGTTCGACGTGATCATGTTCGTTTCGGTCATGCCGTAGCGTTCAAGAATCGCGTGGCCGGTCTTGGCGCGCCACGCCTCGTGCGTGTCGGCGAGCAAGGGCGCCGAACCGGAGACGAAGAGGCGCATGTGAGCGGTCGATTCGCGCGTCACGCCCTCATGCGCAAGGAGCCGGGTATAGAAGGTCGGCACGCCCATCAGGGTCGTCGCGCGGGGCAAAGCGGCGGCGATGGCGTCTGCGTCAAAGCGCGGCTGGAAGATCATCGTCGCGCCGGCGAGAAGCGCGACATTGGTGGCGACGAACAGCCCATGCATGTGGAAGACGGGCAGCCCGTGGATCAGCACGTCGTCGCCGGTGAAACGCCAGATGTCGACGAGCGCCAGCGCACTGGACGAAAGGTTCTCATGGGTCAGCATCGCGCCTTTGGATCGCCCCGTCGTGCCCGAGGTATAAAGGATCGCGGCGAGATCGTCGCTCGCGCGGGCAATGGTCGCAAAATCCGGCGCCGCCGCGGCGATTTTCTCGGCGATTGTGCCGTCGCGGCCGACGCCGAGGCTCTCGACGGCGGCAAGGCCGAGGGTCTGAGCAAGGGCGCGAATCTCTGCGAGCGCCTCGGGCCGGCAGACGACGAGCGCGGGCCTGGCGTCGGCCAGAAAGTAGTCGAGTTCAGCCAGCGTATAGGCCGTGTTCAGCGGCAGCAGCGCGGCGCCGACGCGAAAGCAGGCGAGCGCGAGGGCGATCACGTCCGGCGATTTATCGATCTGCACCGCGACGCGGTCGCCTGGCTCGACGCCGAGCGCGACAAGCGCATTGGCCGCTTGCCCGGCGCGGTCGAACAATTCGCCATAGGTCAGCGAGAAACCGTCCGGCGATTCCATCGCCATCTTGTCGAGCCTCGGCGCTCTGGCGTGGATCAGATCATAGATATTCGACGACATTTTAATTTCTCAGCGATGGCGCAATCTTTTTTGCCGTCATGGCCGGGGTTCCAGCGCAAGGCCGGCTGACGCGTGGAATGGGAAAGAGGGGCTCCCGACATCGCCTCTTTCGAGGATTGGCTTTCCTCAACTCTCGACGCTCCGCGCTGTTTCCACCGCCGCCGCCGGCTTCGCCCGCGCCAGGCGCCGGATGGCCGAAGAGGCGACGACTTCGCCCTTGTTTGCGAAGGCCTCGTGGTTCTCTTCAATGTGATCGAGGTCATAGAGATAATTGACCATCAGCCCATGCGACTGCTTGAGGCCGGCGGCGGAGAGATCGCCGAGCGGGTTGATCCGCTCCAACCGCGCGCCATTGCCGAGATGAAAGCGCGCGACGGGATCGATCACGCGGCCATTGGCGCTGCGCGCCAGGATGAAGTAGTTCGCAGCGAGCGAGGGCAGCGTACGATTGAGCGCTTCGACCGCGGCGGCCTTGCTCGGCCAATTCGGCCTCTCGAGCAAGGCGAGCGCGCGGCGCTGCTCGGCGTTGACAAAGCGCGAGTCCTCGTTGGCGCTCTCGCCTTCGAGCCAGCGCGCAAAGCCCGGTACGGGCGAAAGCGTCACGAATGTCTGCAGGCGCGGCAATTCGCGCTTCAAATCCTCGACCACCTGCTTGATCAGGAAATTGCCGAAACTGACGCGCGCCAGGCCTTTCTGCGCGTTGGAGATCGAATAGAAGACCGCGGTCGTCGCGGCTTGCGGCTGCAATTCGGCGCGATCGGGGCTGAGCAAGGGCGCGATCGCGCCAAGAATCGAATCGGTCAGGGCGACTTCGACGAAGATCAGCGGTTCGTCGCCGAGCGCGGGATGAAAGAAGGCGTAAAGCCGGCGGTCCGGCGGCTCGAGCCGGCGGCGCAATTCATCGAAGCCGTTTATCGCGTGAACCGCTTCATGGCGGATGATCTTCTCGAGGATATTGGCGGGCGTCGTCCAATCGATCCGTCGGAGCACCAGGAACCCGCGATTGAACCACGAGCCGAACAGATGGAGGAAATCCTCGTCGAGCGCGGCGAGCGCCGGGTCGCCGTCGGCGGCGGCGAGAATATCCTCGCGCATGCGAACGAGGGACAAAGTGCCGCCCGGCGCCTGGTTGAGACGGCGGATCAGCTCCCGGCGTTTCGGTTCGGCTTTGCCCAGCAATGCGGCGGCTCGCGTCTCGTCCGGCCTTTCGAGGAAAGCCTGCGCCTGCTTGGCGACCGCTGCGAGGTCAGGACCAAAGCGCTTCGCCGTCTTGGCGAGAAACTCGCTGCGCTGGCTGGGGCTGAGCGACGCATAGCCGACGAGGATCGTGCGGGCGAGCGCCACGCCGGAAGCTTCGCCGCGGCCGGTCAGCAATTTCTCCGAAAGCGACAGCAGCGCCTCGAGGCCGAGCGGATCGGCGCGGCGAAGGCCGACCCAGGCGCGACCGCGTTCGGATACGGTCTGCCAGAGGCTGGAGATATAAGTTCGATTGGTTGCGGCTTCGCTCACGCGCGGGCTCGTCCTCAATTAAGCTTTCGCTTGGTCGGTAGCGAGCATAGAGGGCTCGCGCGTTCGGGGCAAAGGCGTCGTCCGCTTTAAGATAATGGCGCCTGGTTTGGCTCGGCGACCGGCGCAGTCTTCGGACTCGCGACAGGACAATGACAGAGCCGAAGCTCGCCGCAGCCGCTTTGACCTTCCTTTTTTGCGCTTTTGAATTGTTGCGGCCCATAATATTCGTCAGGCGCATATCGGGGCGGCGGAGAGAATTCGACGCAGGGGTCATGGTGCAGGCATCTGCCGGAAATAGAGCGGCAGGAACGCGTGGTTCATCGAAAAGCTGAAAGCGCGCGCCCCATCTCGGCGCCAAGAAAACGGTTGGAGGACGACGGCCGATGAAGAACAAGGCGATGCGCGCCGCGATTGTCGCAGAATGGCGCGCAATCGGCGGCCTCGGCCTGGAGACAGGCGCGAACGCCAGCCTTTCAGCGCGCGTTGGCGCCGCGATGCTGATCACTCCGCGCGCGAGCGCGCTCGAAGCATTGCGGCCCGACATGCTCGCCGTGATGCCCATCGCGGGCGAATACGGCGCCTGGCGCGGACCCTTCGCGCCATCGATGGGCTGGCGGCTGCATCTCGACATCATGCGCGCCCGACCGGAAGCAAATGCGATCATCCATTGCCAGCCGACCTATGCGACCGTCCTTTCGATCCTGAAGCGGCCGATCCCGGCCAGCCATGAGATGATCGCCGCTTTCGGCGGCCCGACGATCCGCTGCGCCGATTATGCGCCCTATGGCACGAGGGAATTCGCCGAACTTGCGGTTGGAGCGCTTGCCGACCGCAGCGGCGCGCTGATCGGCAATCACGGGCTGGTCGCGATCGGCGCGGACCTCTCCGAGGCGATGCGGCGGGCGACGGCTCTCGAAACGCTCGCCCGATTGTACTATCTCGCCCTCGCCGGCCGGCCCAACATTCTCCCCGACGACGACGTCTTGCGGATCATCGAGGGTTTGCGGAGCGGCGAGGTCCGCAGCGCGCCTGCGCTGCTGAAAGGCGCCAAGAAGGCGGCGCGGAAGCCGGCGATGAAGGACAAATCCGCCAAAGGCCGCGCCGAGAAGGCGGGCGAAGCAATATTGTCGGGGCGCCGAAAGTGACGAGACTTGCCCGCCGCGAATGGGTTCCCGCCTTCTGCGAGGATTATTCGCAAGAGATCGCCGCGCGCATCGCAGACCAAGGCGTCGACGAGATCGACGCGGCGATCCAGGATTTGATCGCCGAGAACCGCAGGATCCACGAAGAAGATTGCGTCAACCTCAATCCCGCCGCCAATGTGATGAACCCACGCGCCGAGGCGGCCATGGCCGCCGGTCTCGGCTCGCGCCCCTCGCTCGGCTATCCCGGCGACAAATACGAAATGGGCCTCGAGGCGGTCGAGAAAATCGAAATCATCGCCGCCGAACTCGCCGCAGAGATTTTCCGCGCGCGCTATGCTGAGGTAAGGGTCGGCTCCGGCGCGCTCGCCAATCTTT
>DASZFX010000059.1:0-2242 GCA_035939375.1 Roseiarcus sp. | reverse complement strand
GCGGTTCTCGTCCACCACGTGATGATCACCAAAGGAAATGTCCACGAATATTATCCGGACATGAAATCGTCGAACGACAAAGGGATCGACTACAAATTTCCGCAGGAGGAATTCGCCAAATATCTCGTTTCGCTGAAGCAGGATCCCGAACTGAAGAACTTCCAGAATCTCATTCCGACCAACTGACGTCGCTGACGCTTCGCGTGACGCAAATGGGGCCGCCGCCGCGACGGCCCCAAAGGTCAAAGGCGGGCGAAGGAATCGGACCGATCAGCTCGGGCTCGGGACAGATAGGCAACCCATTGACGTCCATCGCCTCTGAATCCTCGCCGCCCCGTCTTGAAATGCGCGGCATCGGCAAATCATTCGGCGGCGTCGCCGTGTTGGCTGACGTCGATCTCACTGTCGCGCCCGGCGAGGTCATGGCGCTTCTCGGCTCCAATGGCGCGGGCAAATCGACCTTGGTGAAAATCCTGACCGGCGTCTACGCGCGCGAGGCGGGCGTGGTTCGCATCGATGGCGAGGAGGTCCGCTTTCAAGACGCGCGCGCCGCCGTCGCCGCAGGCGTTCGCCTGCTGCCGCAAGAGATATCGGTGATGCCCGACATGACCGTCGCCGAGAACATCTCTCTCGCCGATCTGCCGCTGAAGCCGGGACCCGGCTTCCGCGTCGTCGACGACGCGGCCATGCGCGCTCGCGCCCGCGCCCTTCTTGAACAACTTGGCTTCGGCGCCATCGATCCGGACCGCCTCGTCAACAGACTATCGGTCGCCGAACAACGGATCGTCGAGATCGCGCGCGCGCTCGCCGGACGCGCCCGGATCGTCGTCATGGACGAGCCTACCGCCGCGCTTACCGAAAACGAGGCAAAGCTCATCTTCCGCATCATTCGGCGGCTGAAGGAGCAGTCGGTCTCGGTGATCTACATTTCCCACTACCTCAGCGAGGTCTTCGAGATTTCCGATCGCATCGCAGTGCTTCGCGACGGAATGAACGCCGGCCTCTTTGAGACGGCCAGGGCTTCTCGCGCAGCGGTTCTCGCGGCAATGCTCGGCCGTGTCGCCGAGGATATGTACGAGATCGGCGGCTCCGGCGGTGCGCCGGGAGGAGCCGCGCTTGCGGTTGAGGGATTCACCATCCCCCGACGTCTCTTGGACGTGTCGTTCGAGGTGAGACGCGGTGAAATCGTCGGGGTTTTCGGCCTCGTCGGCTCCGGCGTCGAGACGCTCGGCCGCGCGCTCTATGGCGCGCTTGGCTCGATCGCCGGCGGCGTGGTCCGCATCTTAGGCGCGCCTTATCGCCCGCGCTCTCCTGAAGCGGCCAAGGCCGCCGGCATCGGCTTCGTCGCTGCAGACCGCAAGAGGGAGGGGACAATCGGCGACCTGACCATACGCGAGAACATGGTCGCTCCTTTCCAGGAACGCTACGTCAGAGGACTTTTTGTCTCAAAGGCCGCCGAGAGCCGCCAGGCGCGTCATTGGATCGACACGCTCGCGATCCGCGCGCGCGGACCGGAACAGAGTTTGCGAACGCTCTCCGGCGGCAATCAGCAAAAAGTATGCGTCGCTCGCTGGCTGGTGGATGGCGTGTCGCTGCTGATCCTCGAGGAGCCGACCCGCGGCGTCGACGTCGGGGCTCGGCGGGAAATCTACCTCGAGCTTCGCAGGCTTGCCGACCGCGGCCTCGCCATCCTCGTCCTTTCCTCCGACGTCGAGGAGGTCGCGGGGCTCGCCGATCGTTCAATCGTCATGGACCGGGGACGGATTTGCGGCCGCTTCGATAAGGGGGCTTCCCCGGCGACTCTCATGGCGGCTACCGTCGCCGACCCCGCCTTTCACGCTGCTTGAGCCATGAGCAAGATCGCCGCCTCCGAATTCACGCCGGTCGCCTCTCAACCTCGCCGGCGGCTCGCCGTTCTTCTCGGCCGGCCCTTTGCAGGCGTTGCGATCCTGCTTCTCTTCTACATTGCGCTGATCATCGTCTTCTCGTTCCTATCGCCGTTCTTCTTTTCGATCCGGAACATGTTGGCGATCGGGACCAATGTCGCCTTCATTGGGCTGATGGCCGCCGCGGGAACGCCGCTCATCATCGCGGGCGGGCTGGATCTTTCGGTCGCCGCGGTTGCGGGCCTCGTCGGCGTCGTGATCGCGCTGCTCAACGCCGCCGGCTTTTATGTCTGGTTCGCGGTCATCGTCGCCCTGCTCCTTGGCGTCCTTGTCGGGCTCGTCAACGGGCTCTTTAC
>DASZFX010000058.1:0-16681 GCA_035939375.1 Roseiarcus sp. | reverse complement strand
GCCCGTCAGCTCGGAAATTCTGTGGTCAAGAGATCGACGGCGGAGAAGATCGGGCCTCAGCCTGCGTCGAGGGCTCGCGCAAATCAAAGTCAGAGCAAAACGCATGAGCCAAGGCGCGAACGCCAGCAGACCGGACCCGATGGGCGCGGCCTTCGCCGCGGCCCGCACTGCTGCGGCGCAAGGCGAAGTTCCCGTCGGCGCGGCGATCGTACGAGACGGCGCGATCATCGCCAGCTGCGGCAACCGTACCCTTCTCGACCACGATCCCACCGCTCACGCCGAGATGCTTGCGATCCGCGCCGCAGCAGAGGCGCTCGGCGCCGAGCGCCTCGCCGGCTGCGATCTCTATGTGACGCTCGAACCCTGCGCCATGTGCGCCGGCGCGATCTCGTTCGCCCGTATCCGGCGGCTGTACTATGCGGCGAGCGACGAGAAAGGCGGCGCGATCGAGCATGGCCCGCGTTTCTTCGCCCAACCCACCTGTCATCACGCCCCCGAAGTCTACGGCGGCGTCAGAGCAAGCGAAGCCGCCGGCCTCTTGCGCGATTTCTTCGCGGCGCGGCGATAAGACAGGCCGCGCGCAAATCCGTCCGTCAGACCCCGCCGGTCACTGGAATCAGCGCGCCAGTGACGGCTTTCGCCTCGTCCGACGCAAGAAACAGGATCACCGCGGCAAGATCGATAGGCCTGACCCAATGGTCGAAATTGGCCTTGGGCATATCGGCTCGGTTGGCCGGCGTATCGATGATCGAAGGCAGGACCGCGTTCACCGTTACGCCGCGGTTCTTGAATTCCTCGGCAAGGCTCTCCGTCAGCTTGTGCACCGCCGCCTTGCTCGCCGCATAAGGGCCAATCCCCGCGGCCGCCTTCAAGGCGGAACCTGCGCCGACATTGACGATGCGGCCCGCCCCGCTCTCGAGAAGAGAGGGTATCGCCGCCTTGGAGGCGTTCAAGGCGGTCTTGAGATTGAGGGCGAAGAGGAAATCCCAGGTCGCGGCGTCGCCGCTTTCCACCTTTTCCCAGCGGAAGCCGCCGGCGATATTGATGAGCGCGTCGAGCCGTCCGTATTTGGCCTTGACTGCGGCCATCGCTTTGGCCGCGCCTTCGGCGGTCGAAAGATCGACGCCGCCGGTGAGAAGCGCGCCGGGCCCGAGCCGTTCGGCGAGGCCGGCCGGCGCTTGTGGCGCGACGTCGAGCGCGGCGACGGAGGCGCCGCGTTGGGCGGCCGCTTCGGCGACGGCGCGGCCAAGCGCGCCGAAACCGCCGGTGACAACGACAGTCTTGCCCTTCATGACAGGCCTCCTTCGCTTTGCGAGCGGATCATTCTTACCCGAGATCGCGGCGCAATGCGCCGGCGGCTCGGGCCTCGCCGCTCGCCCGTGCGAGCGTAGACCGAAGAGGCGTTTGCCACGTGATCGCGCGCTCGGCGTTCACGAATTGAGGCGCATTGCGCGAGCGGCCGCTGCGGCCAATTCGGGACCGTTGTGAAGCTGTTGATTTTGGCCGGCCGAGGCAAGAACGGATCGCTCAGTTGCAATCTTCGGCCATCGCCGCCTTGCTCCCGCCCTCTTGACTCTCTGAGCGTTCGGCTCTTTTATAGAACAAAAAGGGAACAATAGGAACGCCAAATCCGTAGACCCGTCTGTGGAAGCTCGCCTCAATGTCGCTGGACCGCCGCTTGGACACAATGGCGCATTTGCGCAGCGCCATTTTAAGGATCGAGGCTGAGGCCGGGCCGCGCCCGCGCGCGCCTTTCCGCCTGCCGGTCACCCGCGCGCTGGACGGGGCGCTCGGCGGCGGGCTGGCCGGCGACGCCTTGCATGAGATCGCCCCGGCCGGCCCAGGCGATGGCGCGGCGGCGATGGCTTTTGCGCTGTGCCTGGCGGCGCGCTTCTCGGCGGCTTCGCCGCGCAATCCCATGACGCTGATCGCCTGTGAGGAATTCTGCGCCTGTGAGACCGGCGCGCTTTATGGACCGGGCCTCGCCGCTTTCGGGCTCAAACGCGAGCAACTCGTTTTCGTCAATGCGCCGGACGGGCGCGCCTTGCTCTGGACGATGGAGGAGGCGCTCAAAAGCGGCGCGCTCGCCGTGGTCGTCGGCGAATTATGGAGCGTCGCCAAAAATTACGGCCTCGCCGCCTCCCGCCGGCTGCTGCTGGCGGCGCGGGCCGGGGCGACGCCGGCGCTCATGGTCCATGGCGGGCTTTTCGGCCAGACGGATGCGCTCTCCAGCGCCGCTGAGACGCGGTTTGAAATCGCCGCCGCGACAAGCCGCCGTCTCCCGCCGACCGGCGGGCGCCTCAGCCTGCCAGGCAGGCCCGCCTTCGCGGCGCGGCTCGTCAAGTCGCGGCTTTCGCCTTCGGCGCAAGGACCGCCGCCGCGGCTTTTCGACGAGACGCGCGTCACGCGTCTCGAATGGCGAAGCGGCGAGAAATGTTTCCATGATCCGACGGTACCTCTCTCTGTGGCTCCCTCGCCTGTCGAGCGACCGCGCGCGCGCCTTGCGGGGGAATGAGCAAGGCGCGCCGCTCGCCACCTACGCCAAGGTTAAAGGCGCGCAGCAGCTCGTCTGCGTCGATCGGCGCGCGGCGCATCTGGGGCTTGCGCCCGGCCTGCCGCTTGCCGACGCGCGCGCGCGCCGCCCGAACCTCGTCGCGGTCGAAGCCGATCCGGCGGCCGAGGCCAAGCTCCTTGCGCGGATCGCCGATTGGCTCCAGCGCTTCACGCCCCTTGTCGCTCTCGACGGCGCGGACGGGGTCATGCTCGACATCGCCGGCGTCGCTCATCTCTTCGGCGGCGAGAGCGCGATGGCGCAAGAAATCGAGACGCGCCTTGCCGCGCAAGGTCTTGGCGCGCGGGCGGGGATCGCCGACGTCCCGCGCGCCGCCTGGGCGCTCGCGCGCTTCTCCAAAGAGCGCATCGCGCCGGCGAACGCGCCGGCCAAGCTTTTCGCGCAATTGTACCATCGCCTGCCGCTCGCCGCCCTCGGGCTCGAGGCGGCGGTCGTCGCCGACATGGCGCGCGCGGGCCTTAGTCGCATCGGCGATGTCGCGCTGCGCCCGCGCGCCCCGATCGCCGCGCGTTTCGGCGAAACGGTCATCGCCCGTCTCGACGCGCTCCGCGGGCTGGAGCGCTCGGCGATTTCGCCGCGCTTCGCCGCGCCCGATTTTTCCGCCGAACGCCGCTTCGCCAGCGCGATTCAAACGCGCGAGGCGATCGAAGCGACGCTCTTAAGGCTCGCCGTGGATTTGTCCGTTCTTCTGCAACGCCAGGCCAAGGGCGCGCGCCGGCTCGAATTCGCTTTGTTCCGCGTCGATGGCGCGGTCCGTCGCATCCTTGTCGGCGCCGGTCGGCCGCTCAACGAACCGCGGGCGATTCTCCGCCTGTTTCGCGAGCGCTTCGAGGCGCCCGACGAGGACGAGTTCGACGCCGGCTACGGCTTCGACGTGCTGCGCCTCTCCTGCCTTCTCGCCGAGCCGCTCGATCCCGCGCAAGGCGATTTCGCCCGGGCGCCGCATGAGGAGAACAAGCGCGCGCTCGCCGATCTTCTCGACCGATTGAGCGCGCGGCTCGGCGCGCGCCGCGTGACCCGCATCGATCTTGTCGACACGCATATTCCCGAATTCGCCGTCGTCGCTACGCCCGCGACTTTGGGCGGCGCGCGCCTCTCCGCCGCCCTTCGGGCGATCCCCCGCTGCGCGGGGGAGGATGGCGATCCTTCCCTGCGGCGCGAAGCGGAGAGAGGGAGGGAGACCATGCGAAGCATGGCGGAAGGGGCGCCGCCGGCGCGACCGCTCCGCTTGTTCGAGCGGCCCGAACCGATCGAAGCGATCGCCGAAGTCCCGGACGGGCCGCCTTTGCGCTTCAAATGGCGCCGCGCGATACATGAAATCGCGGCCATCGAAGGCCCCGAACGCATCGCCGCCGAATGGTGGCGCAGGCCGGACGGGCCGACCCGCGATTATTTCCGCGTCGAGGATTCTGAAGGCCGTCGCTTCTGGTTCTACCGCGAAGGACTCTACGGCCGCGAGGTCGCGCGAGCGAAATGGTACATGCACGGATTGTTCGGATGAGGATGCGCCTTACCCTCATCCGGCGCTGCGCGCCACCTTCTCCCGCAAGCGGGAGAAGGGGTTTTTCCGCCGCGGAAATCGTTTCGACTCCTGATACAACGTTTAATGCAACGTACGACGCGCCCCCTCCCGCTTGGCCGAGAGAGGGTTGGGGTGAGGGTAACCCGCAACGTTTTGTGAAAGAGCCGAGGTCTTCTGTGAGGGCGCGGGCTACCCTCATCCGGCCCTTCGGGCTGCGTTCTCCCGCAAGCGGGAGAAGGGGTTTTTCCGCCGCGGAAATCGTTTCGACGCCTGATACAACCTTTAATGCAACGTACGACGCGCCTCCTCCCGCTTGGCCGAGAGAGAGTCGGGGCGAGGGCGACCCGCAACGCCAGAGCGGGATTGAGGGTGACGCGTCGTCTTCCAACACGAGCGCGCTGCCATGATCCGTCTTGCGCCGCGCTTTGCCGAATTGGCGACGACGACGAATTTTTCGTTCCTGCGCGGCGCGTCGCATCCCGAAGAGCTTGTCGCCACGGCGGCCGCGCTCAAGCTCCATGGCGTCGGCATCGCCGACCGCAATTCTCTCGCCGGCGTGGTTCGCGCGCATGTCTTTGCGCGCGAAAATAAAGAAGCAATGGGCGCAATGCGCGTTGCGCCGGGCGCGCGGCTCGTCTTTTCCGACGGCGCGCCCGACATTCTCGCCTATCCCAAGGACCGCGCCGCCTATGGCAGGCTCGCCCGCCTCCTGACCTCCGGCAATCTCAGGGCCAAGAAGGGCGAATGCCGGTTGACGATCAACGACCTTCTCGATCACGCCGAAGGTCTGTCCATCGCCGTCATGCCGCGGGCGGAGCCGCCGCGCGAGACGGAGGAGGCGGAGGCGTTTCTGTTAAGCCGATTGAGCGAAGCTTTCCCTCGCCGCGCCTGGCTCGCAGCGTCGCTGACCTATGGGGCCCATATGCGCGGCGCCCTGGCCGAGCGCGCCGCCTTGTCGCGCGCGTCGGGCTTGCCGCTGCTTGCGACCAATGACGTTCTCATGCACGCGCCGGAACGACGCGCGCTCGCCGATGTCGTCGCCTGCATTCGCGAAGGCGTCAGGATCGAGGAGGCCGGCCGTTTGCTCGCCGCCAACGCCGAGCGTCATTTGAAGGATCCGGCCGAAATGGCGCGTCTCTTTCGCGAGGCGCCGCAGGCTTTGGAGGAGACGATCCGTTTCTTCGACGGCCTGTCCTTCAGCCTCGATGAATTGAGCCCTTCCTATCCGGAGGAGCTGCGCGAAGGCTATCGCGATCCGCAGGCGGCGCTCGAAGCCTTCACATGGGCCGGCGCGCTGAAACGCTATCCGTCGGGCGTCCCGGAGAAAGTCGTAAAAGCCCTTGGGGAAGAGCTCGAGCTGATCGCGCAATGCGGATTTGCGCCTTACTTTCTGACCGTGCACGACATCATCCGCTTTGCGCGATCGCAGGAAAAAGAGATTCTTGCCCAAGGGCGCGGCTCGGCGGCCAATTCTTCGGTCTGCTATTGCCTTGGCGTCACCGAGATCGATCCGGCGCGATACGAATTGCTTTTCGCCCGCTTCATCTCGCCCGAACGCAAAGAGCCGCCCGACATCGACGTCGATTTCGAGCATGAGCGCCGCGAAGAGGTGATCCAATATATCTATAGACGTTTCGGCCGCGACAAAACGGGGCTGGCGGCGAGCGTCATCACCTATCGCGCGCGTTCGGCGATCAGAGAAGTCGCCAAGGTCTTCGGCCTTTCCGACGACATCATCAATGCGCTGACGAGCACGACCTGGGGCTATGGCGACGGCGGGGTCAATGAAAGAGACGCTCGGCGCGGCGGCCTTGATCCCAGCGATCCGACGCTGGCCATGGCGATCGGTCTCGCCGGCGAGCTCGTCGGCTTTCCGCGCCATCTCTCGCAACATACCGGCGGCTTCGTCATCACCCGCGATCGGCTCGACGAAGTCGTCCCCATCCTCAATGCGGCGATGGAGGATCGCACCACGATCGAATGGGACAAGGACGATCTCGACGCTTTGCGGATTCTCAAAGTGGACGTGCTGGCGCTCGGCATGCTGACGGCCCTGCGCAAGGGCTTCGAGATGATCGACAAACATTATGGGCGCCGCTTCACGCTCGCGACCATTCCTTCCGAAGAGGCCTGCGTTTACGCGATGATTCAGCGCGCCGACACGATCGGCGTCTTCCAAATCGAGAGCCGCGCGCAAATGTCGATGCTGCCGCGTCTCAAGCCAGCCGAATTTTACGATCTGGTGATCGAGGTCGCCATCGTCCGGCCCGGCCCGATCCAGGGCGACATGGTGCATCCCTATCTGCGCCGCCGGCAGGGGATCGACGAGGTTTTCTATCATTCCGAGGAACTTAAGGAGGTGCTCAAAAGGACGCTCGGCGTCCCCTTGTTCCAGGAGCAGGCGATGAGCATCGCCATCGTCGCGGCGGGCTTCACGCCGGCCGAGGCCGATCGGCTGCGCCGCGCCATGGCGACGTTCCGCCGCGTCGGCACGATCGGCAATTTCGAGCGCAAGATGATCGACGGCATGACCGCCAAAGGCTATCCCCGCGAATTCGCCGAACGTTGCTTCAAACAGATCGAAGGTTTCGGCGACTATGGATTTCCCGAGAGTCACGCCGCGAGCTTCGCCTTGCTGGTCTATGTCTCGGCTTGGATGAAATGCCGCTATCCGGACGTCTTCTGCGCCGCGCTCATCAATGCGCAGCCGATGGGTTTCTACGCGCCCGCGCAAATCGTGCGCGATGCGCGTGAACATGGCGTCGAAGTGCGCGAGGTCGACGTCAATCTGTCCGATTGGGATTGCACGCTGGAAAGCGTCGATGCGCTTTCCCTAGCGGCTGAGCGGCAAAAGACCGAGACGGCTCGCTCCATCCATCAGCGTCACGCCTCTATGGCGCCCGATATTCTTGCGACTTGCGCGGTGCGCCTCGGTCTCCGACAAGTCGTCGGCCTAAGCGAAGCGGATATGAGAGTCCTCATGGACAATCGCGGCGCCGGCTATGATTCGATCCGCGATCTCTGGCTGCGCACCGGGCTCGGCGCGGCGGTGATCGAGAAGTTGGCGGAGGCCGACGCCTTCCGCTCGCTCGGCCTCGATCGGCGGGCGGCGTTGTGGGCGGCGCGCGGGCTCGACCGGGTGGGCGATCAGGATTCTCTGCCGCTGTTTTTGACGAGCCGCCCGCAGCGCGAACACGAGCCTGACGCGCGGCTGCCGCCGATGCCGCTCGGCGCGCATGTCGTCGAGGATTATCGGCGCCTCTCGCTGTCGCTGAAAGGCCATCCTGTCGCCTTCATGCGCCGGCGGCTCGATGCGCGCGCCATTCTGCGCTGCGAGCAACTGACCGGGATCGCCTCGGGCGCGCGGGTCGTCGTCTCCGGTCTCGTATTGGTGCGCCAGCGGCCGGGGACAGCCTCAGGCGTCGTCTTCATGACGCTCGAAGACGAAAGCGGCATCGCCAATATCATCGTCTGGCCAAAAGTCTTCGAAAAGTTGCGCGCGATTGTGATCGGCGCGCGTTTTGTCGCGGTGACCGGCAAGCTGCAGAGCGAAAGCAACGTCGTCCATGTCGTCGCGGAGCGGATGGAGGATTTGACGCCGATGCTTGGTCTTCTCTCCGAGCGCGGCGGCGAGATCGATCCTGCGGCGCGCGCCGACGAAGCGCGGACTTCGCGGCCCGATCCGCGCGAGAAACGGCCGGGCGCCCGCGCCTGCCGCCCGCCCGCGCTCGCCGCCCCGTCCGCTCCCGCAATCGGCGAACAGCGCGACCTGCTCGAGGCGATGCCCTTGGGGCGACGTTTTCACTGAGCCGCGCCGCCCTCGCCGCGCATCGCCTTCAACGCGTCTTCGAGCCGCACCTTCGCCGAGCCCGGCCTCAGCGGCTTTTGCTGGCTTTCATGGGGCGCCCAGCCGGAGAGCCAGAGGAGATCGAACGTCGCGCGCAAGCGCCCATCGGAATCGGCGAAGCGCCCGGCGTAGATCTCGCCGGCCCGCGCCAGCACGTCGCGGCGCAAGAAGCGCCGGCTGCGCGCGACCAGCGCATTGGTCGCCCCCATCGCCCGCAAATCGCGCATCAGGGCGATCATGTCGTCGTAGCGCGCGATCGTGCGGTCGAGATCGACCACCGGCAGCGCGAAGCCGGCGCGCTGCAACAACGCGCCGAGATCGCGCGCATCGGCAAAAGGCGCAACGCGCGGCGATGCGCCGGCGAGAATGTCCGCTTCGCCCGCCGTCAGGCTCTGGCGCAGTTCGGTCAAAGTATCTCCGCCCAAGAGGCAGCCGAGAAACAGGCCGTCGGGCTTGAGGGCTTGGCGAATCTGGATCAGCGCGCCCGGCAGATCATTGACGCCATGCAGCGCAAGCAGCGAGACGATGAGGTCTGAGCTTTCGAAGCGGAGCGGCAGACGCTCCGGATCGGCGACGAAACCGGCAAGCGAACCAGAGCCAAAACAAGCGGCGGACGGCGCGCCGCGCGTGACAAATCCGGCGCGGCCATCCCGCGCCAGCGCCTCGGCGCCATGCGGGCCCGGCGTCGCAAGATCCACCGCGATTGCGAACTCGCGCTTGACCAGCGCCAACCGCTCGCTGAGATCGCCGGCGGCGCGGCGCAGCAGAAAATCAGCGCCCTTTGCATCGATCCGCCAGGCGCGCTCAAGCCGGGCGCGAACGAGCGAGCCGTCGAAAATCCGAGGCGCGAGACTATGAGGCGCGGACATGAGCGTTTGCCTTATCGCCTCGCGGCCCCTCGCGCAAAGCGATGAAGAACGATAGCCTCGCCTCATGCTGGGGCCGTTCGTGGAGACGGAAGACGAGGCCGCGCCTTTCGCGAGACGCGTTCCTTGGCGCTACTTTTTGCGCATTTCCTCGCGCTTGCCTTGGCGCCTGCGCGCTTTTGACGCGCTCGCTTCGCTCGCCCGCGCCTTGCTCGACTTTGTCTATCCGGCGACCTGCCTGGCTTGCCGCGCGGCGATCGGCGAGACCGGCGCGCTTTGTCCTCGGTGCTGGCGCGAAATGCGGTTCATCGAGCGCCCATTTTGCGAGCGGCTCGGCACGCCTTTCGAGCAGGATCTTGGCCCGGGCCTGATCTCGCCGCAAGCCATCGCGGATCCCCCGGCCTACGGTCGGGCGCGCGCGGCGGCGCGTTTCGAAGACGGACCGGCGCGCCGCCTCGTCCATCGCCTCAAATATTCCGACCGCATCGAATTGGCCAAACCGCTCGGCCGCTGGATGGCGCGGGCCGGCGTCGACATTCTCGCCGAAGCCGATGTCCTCGCGCCGGTCCCCCTGCATCCGCTGCGTCTGCTGACGCGGCGTTTCAACCAAGCGGCGGCCCTCGCCGCGATTGTCGGTCAAGAGGCGGGAAAACCTTGCGATTTGTCCCTGCTCGCGCGGGTCAAGGCGACCAAGGCCCAGGTCGGGCTGAGCCGGGCGCAGCGCGCCGACAATGTGCAAGGCGCGTTTCGCGTTCCCGCCGGGGCCGAATCACGGGTCAGAGGGCGGCGCATCGTGCTTGTCGACGACGTCTTGACGTCCAGCGCGACGGCCAACGCCGCGGCGCGCGCGCTCCTGCGCGCAGGCGCCGCCTCCGTCGACGTTCTCGTCTTCGCCCGGGTTGTGACGGGAGTGTGACAGCCTATATAGAGGCCGCGGCCCGTTCCATGCTAGAACGGGCCGAATTCGTTGCTCGACTTAAAGAAATGCCGCCGATCATCATCTATACGAAAGCCACCTGCCCTTATTGCATCGCCGCCAAGGCTCTGCTTCGCAGAAAAAACGCGGCGTTCGAGGAGATCGGGGTCGATGGCGATCCGGCGGCTCAGGCGGCCATGGCGCGGCGGGCCAACGGCCAGCGCACCGTGCCGCAAATCTTCATCGGCGAGCGTCATGTCGGCGGCTGCGACGAGCTTCACGAATTGGAGGCAGTGGGCGGCCTCGACCCGCTGCTGGCAGGCGGATAATGATCAAATATTCGCTCGTCTGCGAAAAGGACCACACATTCGAGAGCTGGTTTCCGGACAGCGCCTCTTTCGACCGGCTCGCGGCCGGCGGATTGATCTCGTGTCCGGAATGCCATTCCTCGCGCGTCGCCAAGGCCATGATGGCGCCGGCCGTGGTCGGCGCGAAAAAGAGGTCGGTTGAGCCGGCCCCCGCCAATGTCGCGCTGATCGACGAACGGCAGCAGCGCCTGCGCGAAATGGCGAAGGAACTGCGCCAGGAAATCATGACCAAGACCGAGGACGTCGGCCCCCGCTTTCCCGAGGAGGCGCGGGCGATCCATGCCGGCGATGCGCCGCAGCGTTCGATCCGAGGCCAAGCGACCGCCGAGGAGGCGCGCGCCCTTGTCGAGGAAGGCGTCAGCGTCCTGCCGATCCCTCACCTGCCGGAAGAATTCAACTGACGGCTGATCGCCGTTTCCTCGCGAGTTGGCGATTCGGTCCGGGCGCCGGCCGCCTATTTGGCGTTGACCGAGAATTCCGACGCTTCGACGATTGTCGTGCCGATCATCGTGCGCACCGAAGCGCGGAACGGAACAAGCACCCGCGCCGATTCGATCGGCGCCAGCCAGACCTCCATCTGGCGATTGTCGACCATGAATTTGACCGCCGGCCGGTCCGGGTTGTGTCCCGAGATCGGCACATAGCGCGCCGCGCAGACGACGACGGGACCGCTATAGCCCTTGGCCGCCACACGCCTTTGGCCGACGTAGGAGAGCTTGACGTCGAATCGCGTATAGCCGTCGAAGATCGGAATGCTGCGGTCGCAGGCGGCAGGGCCAATCAGCGGCGCGTTGCCCGCCACCGGCACGACGATCGAGCCGACGGGATCGACGACCCCAAGCTTGTCCTGGTCGCGGAGCGGAACGCGCCCTGGCTTGTCCTCGATCGGCGGGGAAATATCGACGCCGGTCACGGCGCCGTCGCTCAACGCCATCCGGACGGTTCGCGTCATTTTCGAACCGGCGGCGCTTGTCGCGAAAGTCGCCGGCAGGATCCGGCCGGCGGCGATGGCGCCAGCGCCGGTCGCGGCTCCCTTGGCGTTGGAGAGGATGGTCGCCAGCCCCGTGATCTTGGCGCTTGCCTCGATTCGATAGCCGGTCGCCGAAATCTGTCCGCTTACTTCCGCCGTGCCGATCGGCAGGCCGATCAGGGAAACCTTGTAGGTCGCATGCCAAGATTCGGCGCGGGCGCCGCCGGCGTTGACCAGCGTCGCCAGCATGGCCGCCATGAAAATTTCGGCAAAGCGACGGAAAAAAGGGGCTCGCGATCGGGCGTGCATGCCTGGTTCGACGTTCAAGGAGGGGATTGGCTTCTAGCATCCCTCGTCTCGAATTCCGACTGCAAAAAATGGCGGCCGGGGCGATGGGACGCGCTTCCGCGTCACACTCGCGAATCTTTCGCCGATCGGCGTTGTCAAGACTTGCGGTCGGCCCGCGCATCGCCCTAACATCGGCTTTATGGTCGAGACTCTCGTCACAATTCGGACCGCGCGGCCGGGCGATGAAACCAAGATCGCCGACGTGCATGACGCCGCATGGCGGGACGCCTACCGCGGCATCATTCCCGGTCGCGAGTTGGAGCGGATGATCGCGCGCCGCGGGCCGGTATGGTGGCGCAATGCGATCGCCCGCGGCTCGCGCCTGCTGGTGCTCGATTTCAACGATCGCATCGCCGGCTATGCGAGCTATGGCCGCAATCGGGTGCCGGCCCTCGCCTATGGCGGCGAGATTTTCGAGCTTTATCTCGCGCCCGAGTTCCAGGGCGTCGGCTTCGGCCGGCGGATGTTCGAGGCCGCACAAAAGGACCTCGCCGACCATGGCTACCGTTCGTTCCTGATCTGGGCGCTCGCCGAAAACGTACGCGCGCTCGGCTTTTACGCTCGTCTCGGCGGGCGCGTCGTTCGGCGCGCGCCGGAAAAATTCGGCGAGGAGACGCGCGAGCGCATCGCCTTCGGCTTCGATTGATCGGACTTATACGGCGGGTCGGCCTGTCCGGCGGCGTCGCCGCAATGCGGCGTGCGAGCCGCGTCGCCAAGGCAGCGCCGACGCCGTTCGGGGGGAGAAGGCATGAATCTCAATGCGGTTCCAATCGGCGCCAATCCGCCTCACGAAGTCAATGTCGTGATCGAGGTGCCGATCGGCGGCGAGCCGATCAAATATGAGATGGACAAGAAGGCCGGCGCGCTGGTCGTCGACCGCTTTCTCTATACTTCGATGCGCTATCCGGGGAACTACGGCTTCATCCCCCATACCTTGTCCGACGACGGCGACCCTTGCGATGTGATCATCGCCAACACCCGCGCGATCATTCCCGGCGCCATCATGAGCTGCAAGGTGGTCGGCGTGCTGCTGATGGAGGATGAGCACGGGGGTGATGAAAAAATTATCGCCGTGCCGTCGAGCAAGCTCACCCAGCGCTATGCCGGAGTCAGCAGTTACGTTGATCTTCCGGAGATCACGCTGAAGCAGATCGAGCATTTTTTCGCGCACTACAAGGATCTCGAACCCGGCAAATGGGTCAAGATCATTCGTTGGGGCGGCGCAGAGGAAGCGCGCCAACTGATTTCAGCCGGCGTCGAACGCGCCAAGGCCAAGGGCGAGGACTGAGGGCGGCTGATCCGGGACGTTCGAGATGCAGCGCTCCTTCATCGACCGTCGCGTCGACGCAATGCTCGAGTTCTGCGACCGTTGCGCCTTCAAGCTGCCGCGCTTCGCGCAATGGGGAGCGAACGAATTTCGCGCCGATCTCGAATCGGCGAAAAGAATCGCCGAAGGCGGGCTCGGTTGGAACATCGTCGAATTCACGCCCGACGCTTTCCTGCACGAGGGCTTGAGCCTTTTCGTTTTGCGGATGGGCGATTGGCGCGAGTTGTCGAAAGGCGCGGGTCGCCTCTATAGCGAAAAGGCGCTGTTTGCGGAGGACGGCCAGCGCACGCCCCGCCACTATCACGTCGTCAAGACGGAAGACATCATGAACCGCGGCGGCGCGCGCTTCGTGATCGAACTGTTCAAGGTCGATCGCGCCGGACGCCAGCTCGATGAGCACGTGCGCGCGCTAAAAGACGCGACGATGATCGAGGTCGCGGCGGGCGGACGGGTCAGGCTCGATCCCGGCGAGAGTCTCGTGCTGGAGCCATTCGTCGCACATTCCTTCTGGGCGGAGGGGGGCGCAACGCTCGCCGGCGAAGTGTCGCTCGTCAACGATGACGCGAGCGACAATTATTTCCTGCCGCCGCTGGCGTCGCCCGCGCCGATCGAAGAGGATGCGCCGATGCGTCATCCGACGGTGCGCGACTACGCAAGGCTGTTGGGTACGTCATCCACGCAAGGGTGACGCGCACTTGTCGCTCCGTCGTACTGGTGGTACGCCGCAAGTCTCTTCGTCACAGAATACCTTCATCCGGCGGCTCTGCCGCTACCTTCTCCCTTCCGGCGGGAGAAGAGGGCCTTCGCCGACCCGACAATAGTTCAAACGCCGACGAGGCGCGACGCGGCGCCTACCCGCCCTGCGCCAACCGCTCCATGTGTTCGAGAAACTGCGCGATCATCGCCTCCGCCCGTACCTTCATCGCGACCTCCGCGTTGGCCCTGCGTTTCCATACGCCCCGCCAGTCGGCAACGGTCATGCCGCTGGTCAGCGCGCCCGTCGTTTCGACATCCACCGCGACGCGTTGCGTCTCGATCAGCGAAGGATCGAGCGCGGCGGCTACGGCAAGCGGATCATGCATGGTGAAGAAACGCCGCCCCTCGCGTTTCTCGACGAACTGGAAATAGTGGCGCGTCGCCTCTTCGAGGAAGCGCGTCAGCGCCGGCCCACGCGGCGCGGCGGCGATGCGTTGCGCCAGCGCGCTCAAATGCTCTGGGAGCAGAAGCGTCTTTCGCGTCACGTCGAGGCCGACGGCGACGAGCGGCGCCGACCCCTCCTCGCCGAAGGCGCGAAAAACGATCCGCGCCGCCTCGGGATCGTGCCAGATGTTGAATTCGGCGGCCGGGGTCGTGTTGCCGCCTTCCGCGAAAGCGCCGCCCATCAGCACGAGACGCTTGAGCCATTTGGCCAAGGCCGGCTCGCGCGTCAGCGCGACCGCGACATTGGTCAGCGGACCGGTAGGTACGAGGACGAGTTCGCCTTCATGAGCCTTGGCGAGCGCTAGGATCTGGTCGACCGCGTGGCGCGTATCGCGCGCGGGCGCCGGCTCCGGCAGCTGCGCTTCGCCAAGGCCCGAGCCGCCATGAACGTGGCTTGCGTCCTCGGCTTCGCGCAGGATCGGCCGCGCCGAACCGGGCCAGACCGGGATGTCGCCGCGTCCGGCAAGCGCCAGAACCGCACGAGTGTTGCGCGTCGCGCGCTGAAGTCCGACGTTGCCCGATACGGTCGTGACCCCGAGGATATCCGCCTCTGGCGAAGCGCAGGCGTGCAGCAAGGCCAGCGCGTCGTCGATACCGGTGTCGACGTCGATCACGAGTTTGATTTTTGCGTTTGCCATCGGGACCTCGTTTGAAGGCGAAGAAAGAGGCGCAGGCGGACCGCAGCAACCGCGCCCACGCCAAAAAAAGCAGAAAATCTTCGCGGTTTCGAGCCCGAACGCGTCAAGTTCGCATCGGCGGCGATTTGTCGGCCGCGCCGAAATGCTCTATGAAGCCGCCCATCCGGCGGACGAAGCTCGCTTCTGTCGTGGCCCAATCGATGGATCGGGTCATGCTCCAGGCCGCCAACCTCAAGGAAAGCCGTTTCTCTCCCGCCGGCGGTTGGATCGCCCGCGAGGTCGCGGCGACCTTCGCGCTGAGCGCGCCGCTCATCGTCGCCAATATCGCCTCGAATGCGATGACGACGACCGACCTTGTCATGCTCGGCCGCCTGTCGCCGCAGGCGCTGGCCGCCGGCGCGCTCGGCTACAATCTCTATTTTCCGCCGCTGGTTTTTGGCCTCGGCGTAATGAGCGCGGCCTCGCCGATCGTTGCGCGCATGGTCGGCGCCAACCCGGGCGACATCAAGGGGCCGCGCCGCGCCGCCCATCAGGCCTTCTTGAGCGCCATTGCGCTCGCTCTGCCGGTCTGGGCGGTTTTGTGGAATGCGAAGGCGATCCTCACGGCCTTCGGCGAATCGCCCGAGCTTTCCGCCCTCGCCGGGACCTATCTGCATGGGCTTGAATGGGCCCTGGCGCCGAACTTCCTGTTCTTCGCTCTGCGCTCTGTTTTCGCTTCGCTCGATCGTCCCGGCCCGACGTTGCTGGCGGGCGTGCTGGCGGTCGTCGTCAATGGTTTGGGCAATTGGGCGCTGATCTTCGGCCATTTGGGCCTGCCGGCCTGGGGCGTCTACGGCTCCGGCATCGCGACGTTCTTCTCGCAATGCTTCATGACGCTCGTGCTCGTCGGCTACGCCTTCATCGATCCGCATCTTGCCCGCTATCGCCTGTTCGCCGGCGCCTGGCGTCTGAATGGGCCGGCGTTCAGCGAACTCTGGCGGCTCGGCGCGCCGATCGGCGCAACGATCATCTTCGAAGTCTCGATCTTTTCCGCTTCGGTGCTGCTGATGGGGTTGATCGGCGCGACCTCCCTCGAAGCCCACGCCGCCGTCTTCCAGATCGCCGCCTTCGCCTTCATGGTCCCGCTGGGAATCGGCCAGGCCGCGACTGTGCGCGTCGGCTATGCTTTCGGCGCGCGCGATCCTGTCGGCGCATCCCGCGCCGGCTGGGTCGCCTTCGGCCTCGTCATCGCCCTTATGGTCCTTTCCGCCGCAACGATGCTGACCGTCCCGGGTTTGCTGATCTCCGGCTTCATCGATGTCGCATCGCCAGCCAACGCCGAAACGGTGGCGCTGGCGCGGCAATTCCTGCGCATCGTCGCTTTGTTCCAGCTCTTCGACGGCGCGCAGGCGGTGAGTTCCGGCATGCTGCGCGGGTTGCACGACGCCCGCACGCCGATGCTGCTGGCGCTTGCCGGCTATTGGGGCGTTGGACTGCCGGTCGGCGCCGCGCTCGCTTTTTTAACGCCGCTCGCCGGCGTCGGCCTGTGGATCGGCCTCGCCTGCGGCCTGGCTTTGGTCTCGATCATGCTGATCGCGCGATGGCGATTGAGGGAGCGCGCCGGTTTCTTCAAGGAAGCGGGGCCGTGAGCTGAGACCGGAATTGCCCGCTATGACCGCGATACGAAACGTGAGGCGGCGCTGACGGTTTCGGCGTTGCGATGGGGTGTGGCCTCAATTTCGAATTTCGAATTTCGTCCAGGCTCGACGTATATTGGGGCCTAGAGCATCGGACCCCCAAATGAACTCACACCTGGCGGGCGGCGGGAGGCGCAAGCCGCCATTGTTTGGAACAGGGGGCTCCTGTGCGCCGGCCGAAAGGTCTGTCAAGGGCGCGCTTTGCGCGCCGCCGGAGGCGGCTAAAGCCCTTGACAGACCTTTCGGTCGGCGCACAGGAGCCCCTGTTCCAAATAATGGCGGCTTGCGCCTCCCGCCGCCCGCCAGGTGTGAGTTCATTTGAGGGTCCAATGCTCTAGAGCATCGGACATTCAAGTGAATCCGTAACCTGCGGCGGCGAAGTAGTTTTGACACTCTTCGGGACTGAAGAGATCGCAGATTTCTCCGATGGC